>NZ_NKFM01000057.1:0-101354 GCF_002223085.1 Burkholderia sp. HI2714
GTCAGCAAACGCATCCATGATCGACGGCATCTCTCGTTCCGGCAAAAAGCGAGAGTAAACCTGAACACGCCGCAACGAACAACCGCTCCAGCCCTTTAGCCACGGGCCTCTTCATGCGGAAGCCCTGGTGTGCACGGCCGCCTGCTTGCGCCGCTGGGCCGCGCCGGCAAGCTCAGCTACGAGCTGTACCTGTTCCACCTGATCGTGCTCGGCGGGCTGCGCACGTTCTGGCCGCCGTCGGCCACGCATGGCGATGCGAAGCTGGTCTTGCTGATTGCGTATCTGGTGTTGTCGGCGGCGCTGAGCGCGGCGATCGCGCGCGGCTATGCGACACCGCTCGACCGCTTCATCAAGCGGGTCGCGTCGCGGCCCTCAACGCGCGTGCCGGACGGCGCGCGCTTCTAGCGCGTCATCGGCCGTCGCTGCCGGGTCGCCGGGAGAAGAAGAAAAAATCGGCCAGGGCCCGGCCGTATCGCTTGACGATACCGGCCGGCCTGACCGCAAGCCCCGCGTACAGACGGTCGACATCGTCGATCAGTCGAGATAATCCGCGTATTCCTTGCGCGTATAGCTGGCGAGCGTCTGCCACGGCAACGTCTCGCGCCGCGCGGCCGGTGCCGGTGTCAGCGTCAGCTTGCGCACGACGCGGCCATCGGCGCTCCGGTATTCGACCGACAGCGGCGCCTGTAGCGTCTCGCTCCACAGGATCCGGTTCACGCCGCGCGCGCCGGGCGTGTCGACCGCCTGCTCGTACCAGCGGGTGCCGGGGACGTCGCCGCGCTTCACCACCGCGAGCCGCTTCAACTGCGATGGCGGCGTGACGTAGTACGCGTTGTCCCACGAGCCGTCGAAGCCCGTGGTCTCGTACTCGGCCGGCGGCACGCTGACGACCGTCCGGTTCGCCGTGTCCACGTATTCGATGCGCGCCGTCTTGCCGTCGTACGTCACGTGCCGCGCGGCCGCCTGGAAGTTGAAATGCTTGTGGCCTGCATGGGCAGAGGCCGGCTGCACGCCGGCACGTTGCGGCGTCTCGCGCGAACCACCCGCGTCGTGGTCATGATCATGGTCGGGATCACTACCGTGACCGCCCGCCGCCGCGACGGGCAGCACGCGCTCGACCCACACGTGAGCGTCGCGCCGCACCATCCGTTCGCGATACATCGTCGTGCGCGTCACGCCATCGGCCGACACCGTGCGGCTCTCGTGCACCAGCACCGCGTCGAGATCGGCCGCTGCAAGGGCCGGCAGCGCAACCCACCCGCAAGCGAGCGCGCAGAGAAGCTGACGTTTCATCGGGCGTTCCCGTTCCTCATGCAGTCAACGGATTCAGAAACCGAACGCCGAGCGCACGAGACCGAACACCTTCGTGTTGTCGATCGTGCCCTTGAACGCCTTCGCGTCCGCGCCGTCGGCGAACAGCATCACGTCGCCGCCGCCGTGCGTCTCCGAGCCCGCGCTGCCCATCCGCACACCGACTTCCTGCAGATACGCCTCGTTCGTCGCGGTGGCCGAATCGACCGACGCGCGCACGTTCGGCCGGTTCGCGCCGTTGCCGAACACCAGCGTCGTGTAGGTGTTGCCGTCGGCGTCCTTGCTCGGCTGGCCGTCGCGATAGTTGCGGCTGATGTCGAGAATCGGGTTGCCGCGCTTCGAATAGCCGTTGATCGTCATCGTGTGGTCGTGGTCGGCCGTCACGACGATCAGCGTGTTCGACAGGTCGACCTTCGACAGCGCGACGCGGATCGCTTCATCGAACGCCGCCGTGTCTTCCAGCGCGCGCTTCGCATTGGTGCCGTGCAGCGCGTGGTCGATCCGGCCGCCTTCGACCATCAGGAAATAGCCGTTCGAATGCTTCGACAGCACGTCGATCGCCTTCGACGTCATCTCCGCGAGGCTCGGCTGCGTCGGCCCTTCGCCCTTGCCCGCGACACGGTCGAGTTCGTACTCGAGATGGCTCGTCGAACTGAAGAGACCGACCAGCTTGCCGTTGCCCGCCTGCGCGAGCTGATCCCGGGTCGCGACGACCGTGTAGCCCTTCGCCTTCATCTCGTTGAGCAGGTTGCGGCCGTCCGCGCGGCCGCGCTTGTTGGCCACCGGATCGAACGGCGTCCAGTGGTTGCGGCCGCCGCCCATCAGCACGTCGACGCCGTCGCCGAGCGCCGCGTTGTAGCCCGCGCCGCCCGGCGCCGCCTGCGCGGCGATGTCGTACTGCGCATCGCGATGGCAGATGTGCGAATAGGTCGCGGCGGGCGTCGCATGCGTGAGTTCGGTCGTCGTGATCGCGCCCACCGCCTTGCCGCGCGCCTTCGCGAGCTCCAGCAGCGTCGCGACCGGCTGGCCATTGCCCGGCGCGCAGTTGTTGACGGTCTTGTTGCCGTTCGCGTCATTGCCCGGCGCGACCGCGCGCGTGTCCGACGACATCGACAGCACTTCGTTGTTCATCTTCACGCCGGTCATGTACGCGGCCATCGACGGTGCGCTGTCGGTCGTCTGCGCGTCGTTCGAGAAGGTCTTGACGCGCGCGGTGCGGGCCAGCTTCTCCATCGTCAGTTGTCCCGACTCACCGACCTTGTAGATCCGGCTCGCCGTCACCGTCGTCGGCCCCATGCCGTCGCCGAGAAAGAAAATCACGTTCTTCGCCTGGCCGGCGGCATGCGCCGCGCCGCACGCGAAACCCGCGACGGCCAGCGCCGCCGCGATGCACTTGATGGTCGACATCCTGTATTCCCCTGTACCCGTATGGTCGGCGCTCACAGCTGCACCGCGTTGCGCACCAGCTCGAAGACCTTGTTGTTCTCGATCACGCCGTGGAACGCATCCGCGCCGCGGCCGATCGCACCCAGGAACACATCGGTGCCGCCATGCGTCTCGCTGCCCTTGTCCATGCGCACGACCGCCTCCTGGCGATAGTCGTCGGCGCCCGTCACCGCATCGGTGAGCGCCGTGCCCGCGCGGCTGCCCTGCACGCGGTTCTCGCCGTTGCCGAAGCCGATGATCGTGTACGGCGCGCCGTCCGCGTCCTTCGCGACCGAGCCGGTCTGGTAGCTGCGCAGCACGCCGAGCACGCCGGGCTTGCCCGCCTCGGTCTTGCCCGTGCGCGCCGCATAGCCGTTCAGCACCAGCGTGTGATCGTGATCGGCCGTGACGACGATCAGCGTGTTCTTCAGGTCGGGATCGGTCTTGCGCACCTTGTCGATCGTGGCCTTGATCGCGTTGTCGAACGCGACCGTGTCCTGCAGCGCGCGCTTCGCATTGGTGTCGTGCAGCGCGTGGTCGATCCGGCCGCCTTCGACCATCAGGAAATAGCCGTTCGGGTTCTTCTGCAGCACGTCGAGCGCGCGCGTCGCCATGTCGGTGAGGCTCGGCTCCTTGGTCGCGCCGCGATCGAGGTCGTAGCTCATGTGGCTCGACGAGAACAGGCCGACCAGCTTGCCGCCCTTCGTCGCGTCGGCGGCCAGCAAGTCGTCGCGGTTCTGCGCGACCGCATAACCTTTCGCCTTCAGTTCGTTGACCAGGTTGCGGCCGTCGGTGCGCTTGCCGCCGCCGTCCTTCGGCACGAAGAATTGCGTGCCACCGCCGAGCACGACGTCGACGCCGTCGCCCAGCGCGCCGTTGTAGCCCGCGCCGCCCGGCACGAGCTGCGCGGCGATGTCGTTCTCGGCGTCGCGATGGCACACGTGCGCATACGTCGCCGCGGGCGTGGCATGCGTGACGCGCGTGGTCGTCACCACACCGGTAGCCAGCCCCTTCGCCTTCGCGATCTCGAGCAGCGTCGTCGCCGATTTGCCGTTGTTCGCACCGCAGTTGCCGGTGAGGCTCGCGGTCGGCTCGATCGCCTTCGTGTCCGGCGACATCGAGATCACTTCGTTGTTGGTCTTGACGCCGGTCATGTACGCCGACATCGACGGCGCGCTGTCCGTCACCTGCGCATCGTTGGAATAGGTCTTCACGAACGCGGTTTCGGGCAGCGTGTCGATCGTGAGCGCGCCGTCTTCACCGACCGCATAGATGCGCGCGGCCGTCAGCGTCGTGATCCCCATGCCGTCGCCGAGGAAGAAGATCACGTTGCGCGCGGCCGCCTGCGCGGGGCCGGGCGCCGTGCTGGTCGGGCCGTCGTCGCTGCCGCATCCGGCCAGTGCAAAGGCGCCGGCACACAGCAGCGCCGCCAGTTTGATTCGATTCATGTCGCCGGTTCCCCCCGCCATTGATGCTTTCGAAATGAAAGGCGATGGTAGGAACCTGATGTGACGGCAATGTGAAGGGTGGCTGGAAGGATTCGAAGGGATTATGAAAGGAGGAGGCGAGGCGCCACGGCCGGGCGCCCCGCGCGCGGCGGCGTCATTCCGCGTGTTCGGCGGTGACGCTGCGCACGGTCACGATGCGCGCAGGCGGTATGTTTGCCCACACGATCCGGCTGCCGCAGGCAACAAATGCCGAGTCGCCGAGCGGATGACGGCCGGGCGGCCGCAGGTCGTACGTGAACTGAATCATCACGCCGTCGGCGGACAGCACGCGATGGCACTGATCGACGATCGCCGTCACGTCCTGACGCGGCAGCGTGCGCAGCGGCAGGCACGACACGATCGCGTCGACGCGCGCATCGGGCGGCAGCAGCCGCTCGAGCTGCCGCGCGTCGCCCGACACGATCGAGATGCCCGGAAAGCGTCGCCGCAGATGCTGGACAAACGCCGGCGAACGTTCGACCACCACGAGCCGCCGCGGCGCGACGCCGCGTTCGAGCAACGCCGCGGTGATCGCGCCGGTGCCGCCGCCGAGCTCGACGACCAACCCGTCGCCGTCCGGCACCGCGTCGGCCATCTCGCGCGCCAGCTGCCGCGAACTCGGGCACAACGCGCCCACCGCGGCCGGACGGCCGACCCACTCGCGCACGAACAGTGCCGAGACACGCCACGCGTTCGGCCACATCATCGGCGGGCCTCCGGCGCTTGCGCGGTCAGCGGCGGCGTGCCGATGACCGCGCGGAACTGGGCTACGGCGATACGGGTAGGGTTCATGCGCATCCTCCTGGGCGAATCGGTCCGTCGCTGTACACGCGACGGTCAATCGATTCTAGGAAACGCAAACTTAAGCTGACGTGAAGATTGACCCTGATTTGCCTGACCAATTCGTGCCGGATCAGCTGGCGCGCGCCCGGTCAGCGGTCGATGCGCTGCTGGAAATGCACCGGATAACGCTCGCCGACGATCCGGATCTGCTGCAGTGCAGTATCGATCGCGACGAGATCGTCGGCCGTCGGCATGCCCGCTCGCTCAGCGCGTCGCGCGCATCAGGATGTTCGCGAACGGCAAGCCTTCGTCATCCTCGTCGCGCCGCGAAACCTCCTCGAAGCCGAGCCGTGCATAGAACACGCGGGCATCGCGATTGTCGGCGTACACCTCCAGATCGAGCGCGCCCTTGAGCGCGAGCGCATGCTCGACCAGCGCGCGGCCGATCCCATGGCCGTGCAACGCCGGTGCGACGAACAATCCGCCGATTGAACCATCGAGCAGACCGATGAAGCCGACCGGTTCGCCTGCCCGGCACGCGACCCAGGTTTCCGCCTGGGGTAGATACACCGCTTCGATCAGCTTGCGCTGCTCGCGCAGCCGCGCCTCGCCGAGAAACGGATGCGCGAGCAGCGATGCATCGAACCAGATGGACGACAGCGTGTGCAGGTCGGATGCCTCGTAGGCGCGAATCTCGATTGCCATGTTTCTTGTGTTGTTCGATGCGTGTTGCGGACGCGAACGCACCCCGGCACGTTCGTCGATGCGTTACGCCGCGCGCGCTGCCCGAAGCATCGCGCGCGGTACCGCATTACCGCAGATTGGTTCTCGCGAGTTCGACGATCTCGTCGCCGCGCCCGCTGAGGATCGCGCGCAGCATGAACAGGCTGAAGCCCTTCGCATGCGCGAGTTCGATCTTCGGCGGCATCGCGAGCTCGTACTTCGACGTGACGACGTCGACGACCGCCGGCCCGTCATGCGCGAACGCCATGCGCAGCGCTTCTTCGACGTTCTCCGAATGCTCGACGCGCACGCTGAAGATGCCCGCGCCCTTCGCGATCGCCGCGAAGTCGGTCGGGCTCAGGTCGACGTTCGTGTCGAGATAGCCGGCCGCCTTCAGCTCCATCGACACGAAGCCGAGCAGGCTGTTGTTGTACACGACGATCTTGATCGGCAGCTTGAGCTGCCGCGCTGTGAGCAGATCGCCGAGCAGCATCGACAGCCCGCCGTCGCCGGACAGCGACACCACCTGCCGCCCCGGGTGCGCGCCCTGCGCGCCGAGCGCCTGCGGCATCGCGTTCGCCATCGAGCCGTGATTGAACGAGCCGTGCAGTTGCCGCTTGCCGTTCATCGTCAGGTAACGCGCGGCCCACAGCGTCGGCGTGCCGACGTCGGCCGTGAAGATCGCGTCTTCCGCCGCGACTTCGTCGACGATCTTCGTCAGGTACTGCGGATGGATCGCGCGGCCCGGCGGCTCGGCCACCGCGAGATCGTCGAGCCCCTTGCGTGCCGCCGCATAGTGCTTCAGTGCATTTTCGAGGAAGCGCCGCTGCGTCTTGCGCGTCAAGCGCGGCAGCAGCGCCGCGATCGTTTCCTTCACGGTGCCGACGAGGCCGAGCGCCAGCGGCGCGCGATGGCCGAGCTGCGAGCCCTTCCAGTCGATTTGCGCGATCTTCGCGTTCGACGGATAGAACGGCCGGTACGGGAAATCCGTACCGAGCATCAGTAGCGTGTCGCACGATTCCATCGCGTGATAGCCCGAGCTGAAGCCGATCAGCCCCGTCATCCCGACATCGAACGGGTTGTCCCATTCGACGAACTGCTTGCCGCGCAGCGCATGCACGACCGGCGCGCCGAGCGTGTCGGCCAGCGCGACCACTTCATCGTGCGCGCCTTGCGTGCCGCTGCCGCACAGCAGCGTGACCGCGTCGGACCCGTTGAGCAGCGCCGCGAGCCGGTCGAGATCGGCATCGGCCGGCAGGATTGACGGTGGCGCCGATTCGCTCCACGCCGGCGCCTCTTCCGGGCCGTCGCCGAGCGCGATGTCGCCGGGCAGCACGATCACCGCGACGCCGCGCTCGTCGATCGCGGTGCGCATCGCGCGCGCGAGCACGCGCGGGAACTGCGACGCGTTCGTCACGAGTTCCGCGAAGTGGCTGCATTCGCGGAACAGCTCCTGCGGATGGGTTTCCTGGAAGTAGCCGAGGCCGATCTCGGTCGACGGAATGTGCGCGGCGATCGCGAGCACCGGCTGGTGATTGCGGTGGCAGTCGTAGAGGCCGTTGATCAGGTGCAGGTTGCCGGGGCCGCAGCTGCCCGCGCACACCGCGAGCCGACCGGTCGACGCGGCATCCGCGCCGGCCGCGAACGCAGCGCTTTCCTCGTGACGCGTATGCATCCAGCGGATCGAGCCGATCTGGCTCAGGCTGAACGACAGGCCGTTCAGGCTGTCGCCCGTCACGCCCCAGATGCGCTCGACGCCCGCTGCCGCCAGCGTCTTCGCCAGATATTCCGCCATCGTCTGTTTTGCCATGCTGTCCTCGCTCGTTGATGGGTCGTCACACGAATGAATCGGCTGCGATGCCCGCCTTCGCCACCGAACGGACGAGCATACGCGATCGTTTCGCGACGCGTCGTGAAGGTGCGATGCGCTTGCGCGCGTGTCGTTCATTCCCTTTCGGCGGCGGCGGGCGACTGCCGCGCATACGATCCGGCATTCACCTACGAAGTCGCGACGATCATCGACTCGGGCACGCGCGAGATGGTCGAGCAGCAGCGCGATGCGTTCTGTTACGTAACCGTCACAAATAAAAACTACGCACAGCCGTCGATGCCCGACGACGATGCGGCCGCGCGACGCGACGGCATCCCTAAGGGCATGTATCGACTGCCGTCCGGTTCACACGCAACGGCGCGTGTGCAATTGCTCGGCGCGGGCGCAATCCTCGGCGAAGTGCTCGCCACGCAGCGGATGCCGAAAGACGACTGGGGTATCGATGCGGCCTTGTGGAGCGGGACGAGTTTCAGTGAACTGCAGCGCGACGGGATAGCAGCCGAGCGGCTGTCGCGGCTCGGTGCGACGACGGACAAGCCCTATGTCACGCGAATGCTCGATGCAACGCAAGGCCCAGTGATCGCCGCGACCGACTACGTGCATGCGGTGTCCGAGCTGATCCGTGCGTACGTGTCGCGCCGCTACGTGATGCTCGGCACCGACGGGTTCGGGCACAGCGACACGCGCGAAGCGCTGCGCACGTTCTTCGAGGTCGATCGCGCGAGTATCGTACTCGCCGCGCTGAAGGCGCTGGCCGATGAAGGCGAAATCAATGCAGCCATCGTCCGCACTGTGCGCGAACGGCTCCGCAAGATCATGCAGCAGCCCGGCGCGCCGTGGCAGCACTGATCGAGCGACACGAGCGCGCAACAGTTGCCGGCGATTCGTCGATCAAAACAATACGGCAGACTAACCGAAGAGGCGAGGATCCAGCGCGAACTCTTGCTTACTGATCACTTTCACACTCGAAGTAAAATCCGCATGCATCGGGTTCAGCAACAAGTTGAAGTCGGTTGGGCAGACGACGGATGGCACCCGCATCGCCAAGTGCTCGCCTGCTTCAAGCCAACGCTGCCCGATCCGAGTCGTCGAATCTGGATCCCGAGACAGTACCGCCCAATCGTCCGGCAGCTCCGGCTGGTACGCGTTGTCATGGATGGTATCGGGTACTTCCAGGGTCACTAGAAAAAATCCACCGGCGGGAAGCAAGCCGGACATATGGACGAGCGCCTCGAGCAATGACGTCGACGCGTGGCAACAGGTATACAGCACACGCATGCCGCGAGGATTCCAGCGCCCACCCGCGATCGACGCGCCGTTCCCGCTCAAGTCGTCAGCCAGATAACGCCCCTTCCGTTCTTTCGCGAGACGATACAGCCTCACGCGGTGACCCCGAATTGGGCGCGGCTCAGAATGTCGCGCACCCGGTCATAGCCGGGCTGTACGTCAAGAACTTCAATCGGCTTCAAACCGTCGAGCTCTGCGTTCACCCGACTCATCCACGCCGCCGCGCGCTCGCTGTCTTCAAACAGATCGATAGCGAGATTCAATATATAGAGCACGCGCGCAACGCGATCAGACTCGTTTTGTGACAACCGATCGTGTTTGGCAATCTTTCGCAAAATGGTCGAGCTGGGAAGGCTCAGCGCGCTCAAGAGGGACTGAACCGGCACACCGAGTAACTCACGTGCAACGCGCTCGATGATAATCGCATCGAAACCATCCGCGATCGCACGCCGCTGCGACATTGGTGCCATTTGACGAAAGGTGTCGAAATCGCCCTTGCCAGCGCCCAAACCTTTCAAGTTGCCCGCCGACGCCGTCGCGCGGGGCGCACCAGCGCGCTTGGCCAACTGACGGGCTGCAGGTGTGCTTGCTGTCATCGCGACTCCCGAATGGGATAATTTGAACTCCCATTATATACAACCAATCGGGAATTTTCAATCGACCAAACGGCATGGGTGTGACCAACTGGAATCGACGGTACTTCTCGCTATAGCGGGAGTGCATGTGTCGACAGGATCTCCTTGAGTACCATGAACGAGCGTACCTGCCGCACGCCTGGTAGGTAAAGCAGCTGCTCGGCGTGCAGCCGGTTGAAGCTGTCGTTGTCTCGCGTGCGCACCAGCATGAAGTAGTCGAATTCGCCGGTCACGACGTGACACTCGACGCACCCCGACACTTTCTGCGCGGCCTTCTCGAACGCGGCGAAGGCTTCGGGTGTCGAGCGATCCAGCACGAAGCCGATCACGACCAGCATCCCCGCTCCGAGCGGCTTCGGGTCGAGCAACGCAACGATGCCGCGGATCAGCCCCATTTCCTTCAGCCGCTCGACGCGCCGCAGACACGCCGGCGCACTCAGCTTCACCTTCGCCGCGAGGCTCACGTTGGAGATCGACGCGTCCTGCTGCAGTTGCCGCAGGATCGCGCGGTCGATGCGATCGAGCGCCGGTGCGGCGTCGGCCGGCGATGCGCTGCCTCGATCTAATTTCATTGCGTCATCCTCCTGCTCAACGAATCAAAATTGTTTAAGGCGTTTCCGTATCGTCGATAACGTAGGCCGCTGCAATTTATTTCGCAAGCTCATTTCTCGTGCTTCTGCCTATCATTTTTCTCGTCGGAACACGGCCTGCCGGCCGCGCCCGAACGATCCGATTTCCCGCCCCGTCCACTGCCTTCCGGAGCCCGCCGATGAACCTGCAACGTTTCCCCCGTTATCCGCTCACGTTCGGCCCGACGCCGATCCAGCCGCTCAAGCGCCTGAGTGAGCACCTCGGCGGCAAGGTCGAGCTGTATGCGAAGCGAGAGGATTGCAACAGCGGCCTTGCGTTCGGCGGCAACAAGACGCGCAAGCTCGAATACCTCGTCCCCGACGCACTCGCGCAAGGCGCCGACACGCTCGTGTCGATCGGCGGCGTGCAGTCGAACCAGACGCGCCAGGTCGCGGCCGTCGCCGCGCATCTCGGGATGAAATGCGTGCTCGTGCAGGAGCATTGGGTCAACTACGAAGATCCGCTGTACGACCGCGTCGGCAACATCCAGCTGTCGCGCATGATGGCCGCGGACGTGCGGCTCGTGTCCGACGGCTTCGACATCGGCATTCGCCGCAGTTGGGAAGAAGCGATGGAGAGTGTGCGGCAGGCGGGCGGCAAGCCTTACCCGATTCCGGCCGGCTGCTCGGAGCACCCGCTCGGCGGGCTCGGCTTCGTCGGTTTCGCGGAAGAAGTGCGTGCGCAGGAGGCCCAACTCGGCTTCAAGTTCGACTACATCGTCGTATGCTCGGTCACGGGCAGCACGCAGGCGGGGATGGTCGTCGGCTTCGCGGCCGACGGGCGCGCCGACCGCGTGATCGGGATCGACGCGTCGGCCACGCCCGAGCGCACGCACGAACAGATCACGCGCATCGCACGGCACACCGCCGAACTCGTCGATCTCGGCAGGCCGATCACCGAAGCGGACGTGGTGCTCGACACGCGCTACGCCGGCCCCGAATACGGACTGCCGAACGACGGCACGCTCGAAGCGATTCGCCTGTGCGCGCGGCTCGAAGGTATGCTGACCGACCCGGTCTATGAAGGGAAGTCGATGCACGGGATGATCGACAAGGTACGGCTCGGCGAAATCGAGCCTGGGTCGAAGGTGCTATATGCGCATCTCGGCGGCGTGCCTGCGTTGAGCGCGTATAGCGAGATTTTCCGGAACGGTTGACGAAATCGAGATGAAACGCCGTCGCGCCGAGGGTCGCGTGCCGGCACCTTGATCGCAGGGATCGTCCGATTGGTGACGAACGAAAGCAAGCGGGGCGGTCACCGTCTTACCGGTGCCCACCCCGCTGCGGAAAAGACAGGAAAGCGGCCGCGCGACGCAGCCGCCTGATTCGCTCAGTTCTGCGTAAGCGGATTCAGTGTCGTGCACAGGAAACCCGTGCAGTTCTTCGGCGTGAAATAGAACGACGCCATCGCGAGCGGCGGCGTGGTGCCGAGCGCCATGTCGCTCAGATACGCACTGCCCTGCGCGCCGAACGTGTTCGACTGCTGGACGAAGCTCGCGCCGGTCGACTGGATCGCGGCCGACTGGTACGTGAAGGTCGGCGACTGCGTCTGGTCCTTCACGTAGACCCACGAGATCGCCGTGCCGAACGCCATCGCGCCCTTCGCGCGATACCCCTTCGCCCCTTCGCTGTTGGCCTGCGCGATGAAGTCGCCGACGGTCGACGTCGGTGCCAGCGCGTCGTACGTATAGGTCGCGCTCGACGCGTTGTTCTTCATGTAGATGTTCGCCTGCACCGATGCCACCGCGATCGGCCCCAGAAACCAGTAGCCCGACTGGCCCTGGCCGTTCGCCTGGGTGAGGAACGCATTCGCGTCGGCCGGCAAGCCCGTCGTCGTGTACGTGTACGTGGCCGACGAGCCGCCATCCTTGCGATAGAGATCGCCGTACGTGAGCGGCCCTTCGTAGCGGTAGCCGCTCGACCCTTGCGCGTTGGCCGTGTTGACGAAGGACGTCATGTCGGCCGGGGCGTTCTGCAGCTGGTACGTGTAGGTCTGCGCGGTGCCATCGTTCACGAAGATCGATTGCGTCCCGCCGTTGCTCGAGCTGTAGTAGTAGTCGCCCAGATAACGGTAGCCCTTCGCGCCTTCGCTGTTGACCAGCGTCAGGAAGCTCGCCTTGTCGGCCGCGACAGGCTGCGCCTCGTAGCGCCATGTCAGCGTGCCGCCACCCGAGCCGCCCGAGCCGCCGGAACCACCCGAACCGCCATTGCCGCCGCTTCCCGCCCCGCCCGAACCCGTGCCGCCGGCGCCGCCATTGTTGCTCGAACCCGATCCGCCGGACGCCGCGGGCGAGGAATCGTCGCCGCCGCAAGCGGTCAACGCCAGACAGGTCAATGCAATCAGAGCAACGGCTTTCATCGGGATCACCTCGATGCAGAAAGGATGAACGAAACCGGTACGCGCGGATCACACCGCGCGCACGGAGGGTCAGGAATCGGGAATCGGCCGGCGGCGCACCGCCGGCCCGGGAACGTCAGTTGACCTGGAGCTGGCCACCGCGGCCGAGGCCGCCCTTGACGTCCTGCGCCTTGTAGCTGCGCAGTGCGACGACCATCTTGTTCCACGCATCGATGAACGCAACGACCGTCGCCTTGCCTTCCGGCGTCGTCGAGAAACCGGCGAGCCCGCCACCTACGCCGCCGCCGAAGCCACCCAGCGCCGCGCCGTAGTTCGTCGCCGTCGAGCTGCCTTCCGACGCCGCGATCTGCACCGCCGAGCGCACGTCGAACAGCGTCAGCGTCACGACCGACGCCTTTGTCTGCAGATGGCCCGCCACCGCGGCCACCGCGCTGTTGCCGATCAGCCCGCCGATCATGCTGCCGATCCCGCCGATCGGCGAATCGTTGATGACGATCTGCGGTTCCATGTAATAGTCGGCCGCGACACGCTGGCCCTTCTGCTGCTTCGAGCCCGCTCGGTATTCGCCCGAGTTGCGCTGCAACTGCGTGATGCGCGACAGGCGCGCGTCGCTCTTCTGGTTGCCGATCGACGTGATCACGAAGCAGTTCGACTGCTGCACCGCCAGGCGCAGCAGCGGGTCGATGCTCGTCACCTTGGTCGCACTGCCGAACGGGCCCCACCAGTCAGCGTTGCGCCCGTCGTCGACCGCGATCGTGCCCAGCGGCGACGCGCAGCGCTGCAGCTGCGAATCGGCGCCGGCGCTCGCGCCGCCGGCCGCCGCGCCCGTCACGCCGGCGTTCTGGCCGCCGGGCGTCACCACGCCGCCGCAGCCTGCGACGGACGCGCAAAGCGCTGCCACCAGCGCACCTTGAGTGAGACGTTGGGAAAGGATGGTCTTCATGTCGTTGTCGATCGATTAGAGTCGTTGTTCGGCTTATGTGTTCGTGCGAACTTCGATAAGCCCCCCGGCTGGCGCGCGATGGTGGTCTCCCCGCTGCTGCCCCCGTTGCTTCAGGCCCGGTCAGTAGTACCAGTACGTCTGCTGCCAGACGCCGTAGTACGGATAGCCCGAGTACCAGTAGCCGTAATAGCGGTCACGCCATTCCGTGCGCCATTTCCAGTCTTCTTCGTCTTCCTTCTTGGCCTTGCGCGCCAGGTCGAGCAGCTTCTTCGACTCCTTGTCGCCGCGCCCGGCCGCGATCGACAGCCATTTCTCCGCCTCGCGTGCGTCGGAGCCCATTTCCTCGAGGCCGAACAGGTAGAAACTGCCGAGCGCCTTCTGCGCCTGCAGGTCGCCACGCTCGGCGGACTCGCGCATCCACTTGAGTGCCTGGTAGCTGTCCTGGCGCACGCCGTCGCCGCGGAAATAACGCAGGCCGAGGTCGTAGGCGGCCTTCGGCTGGGTCTTCGCGGTCTGCTTCAACGCGGCGATGCGCGGGCTTTCCTGGTCCTCCGAATCGTCCCTTTTTTGATAGGACACCTGATCTTTAGGACGGTCGGAACAACCTGTGTCGTCGCAGATCCGCACCGTGTTGCTTGTGAGGGACGGATCCTGCGCGCACGCGGCCAGTAGCAACAGCAGCCCCGGTGCGATCAAACGGCGGTACATTGTTACTTTCCTCAGGTTTTATTGGCGCCGCAATTCTTCGAGCTATCCACCCCCGCGAGCTCGCACCCGGTGGCGTGCGGCGCAACGGATACAATCCGCCGACGCCGACACGCAGTCCAAGGCTCTCTCAGGTTCTCTCTTCGAATCGTTCCGTCACTGCTTCATTGCTGTCGCTTTTCGCCGGTCCGACTGTGGCCGTCGGTGATCTCCAAACATGACGCGACAAACAATAGTGACGTGGTGAGCAATAATAATGAAGAAAAAAGGCATGTCAAGGTCATTCGCTTTTTCAAAGCTTGCATGACACGTCAGTTTTGATATGCTCACCCTCGCCAAAACCCCCTGGAGACCCCATCGAGATGCCCAACAGCGAGCAGGCCAACGTCGATCTGATCACCGCCAACAAGGTGCGCGACCTACTGAACCGGAACGGCATCCCGCCGCGAAGTCACAACACGACGATCGCGAACGTGCTCGGCCTGAGCTTCTCGGTCGTCACGCGCAAGATGAAAGGCCTGATCCCGTGGAACCTGTCGCAATTGCAGGACATCGCGACGCACTTCGGCGTGCCGCCCGCGATCCTGCTCGACGACAAGGGCACGCAGCCGGCCGCCGCCGAGATGATCGACGCGACGCTCGTGATCGAGTCGCGGCGCTTCCGCTGCCGCGCCGCGATCTCGACCAAGGCCAGCAGCCAGAGCGAGACGGATTTCGTCGCGCTGCAGTGGCAGGGCGAGTGGCTCATCACCGAGCGTCAGCACGCGCGCGAGGGCCGCACGTATCCGGTCGACGTCATCGAGCTGCGCTCGACCCAGCCGAACGTGTATGCGGCGCGCATCGCCGTGGTCGACGATTCGCAGGACGTCGCCGAAACGGTATGTGAATATTTCATCGAAAAAGGTGTGAACGCGATCCCGTACTTCGACGGCGCGGCGTTCCGCAAGGCACTGGAGGTCGAGGATTTCGACGGCTACATCCTCGACTGGATGCTCGGCGACCAGACCGCCGCCGAACTCGTGCGCGGCATCCGTTCGAGCGAGAACAGCGGCGCGCCGATCTTCCTGCTGACCGGCAAGATCTCGACCGGCGAAGCCAGCGAGGACGAAATCGCGCACATCGTGTCGCACTACAACGCACGCTGCGAGGAAAAGCCGGTGCGCCTGCCGATCCTGTTCGCCGAAGTGGCGCGCGAACTGAAAATCACGCTGCCGGCCACGGCCGCCGCGAACTGAGACCACGGACAAATCACCATCGCACGACCGAGGGCAAGACATGCGAATCTCGACCATCTGGACCAAGTGCCTGCTGACGGCCTGCCTGCTCGGCATGGCCGCCGCGACCTGGGCCGCTTCGTCGTTTACGTTCACCGTCGACGGCAAGATCGACAAGCACAACCAGCAGGGCAAGACGGCGTACGTGTTTTCCGAGCAGGCGCTGATGGCGCTGCCGCAGCATACGATCGTCACGTCGACGAGCTGGACGCCGAAAGCGGCCTTCACCGGCCCGCGCCTGTCCGACATCCTGAAGGCCGTCGGCGCGCACGGCACGCAGATCGAGTTCCGCTGCATCGACGAGTACACGTTCACGATCCCCGTGTCCGACGCCGATCGTTACGGCGTGATCCTCGCGCGAACGATGAACGGCAAGGTGCTCGGCAACGACAACTATGGCCCGCTGTGGATCATGTACCCGCGCGACCAGTATCCCGATGAACTGAAGACGCCGCTCGGCGAAGCCAAGTTCGCGTGGCAGATCATCGGCCTGACGGTGAAATGACACGCCGGCGATGGAAAAATAGAAAAATCATCCTGGTCCTCGGCTCGCTGTGGATCATGGGGTTCGCCGCGTGGGCGTTCCTGCTGTGGGACCTCCTCGCCACCTCGGTCAACGAGGGCGTGCTCGAAGGGCCACGCGAAGGCGTGTTCTGGACGGCCGCGCAATACCGCAACGTCTATACGCGGTTCGACCGGCAGCTGATCCTCTACGCGACGCACCAGGACGACGATTTCAATCACGTGCAGATGCAGCTCGACAGCCTGTCGGTGTCGTTCGGCTTTCTGCAGCGGCCGTCGGAAGTGTCCGAATACTGGCTGCGCATCCCGCGTGCGCGCAACGAGATCAACGCGCTCGGCGAATTCATGACGCGCCTGAAGCGTGAAGTGCCGTTGCTGAGCGATTCGCCGAAAAGCGCGCAACAGGTGATCGACGAGGTCAATGCGTACTGGCCGAAGGTCAACGGCCTCGCGAACTACTTCCGTGCGATCGAAATGGCGCAGCGCGACTTCACGTTCCATCAGCTGAAGGAAAAGCAGCGCGCGATCCTGATCCTCGGCATCGTGCTCGGCGTGATCCTGTGTGCGCTGTTCCTGCTGCTGTTCTATACGATGCGCACGCGTGACGACCTGCTCGAGCGGCAGGACGCGGCGCTCGACGCGGAACGCAAGGCGTCCGACCGCGCGTTCGAAATGATCGAGGCGAAGAACGCGTTCCTCGGGATGGTCAGCCATGAGTTGCGCACGCCGCTGCAGGCGATCTGCGGATCGGTCGAGATCCTGCTCGCGCGCCCGCAGTCGGATGCGAACCTGAAGACGATCCGGCGGCTGCAGAATTCCGCGTTGTCGCTCGAGGCGCTCGTCAAGGATCTGACGGACTACATCAAGCTGCGCTCGACGAAGCGCCTCGCCGAACGGGAAACCGTCGGCATGGCGTCGCTGCTCGCCGAGGTGCTCGATCCATTGCGCGAGAAGATCGCGGCCAAGCGGATCGCGATCGCGCAGCAGGTCGAGCCGCACGACCTCACGATCCGTTCGGATCGCAAACTGCTGCGCCAGGTGCTGTCGAACCTGATCGAGAACTCGGTCAAGTACACGCTCGGCGGGTCGATCGACGTGTCGATCACGCTCGCCGATGCGCCGGCCGGCCCGCAATTGAAGATCGCGGTGCGCGACACGGGCGCCGGCATCGCGAAGCCGCACCTGTCGAAGATCTTCGAGCCGTTCTATCGCGCGAACGACGCGGTCGGGCTGCATGTGGACGGGATCGGCATGGGGCTCGCCGTCGTGCGCGAAATCGTGACGACGCTGCGCGGGCATGTGGACGTGCGCAGCGTCGTGGGCGAAGGCAGCGAGTTCGTCGTGACGCTGCCGGCCGAAGTGCCCGGCATCGACACGGCCGGCAACGCGGCCGGCGACGCGCTCGCGCTGCCGCACGCGGCCCAGCACCGCGACCGGCGCGCGCTGGTGGTGGACGACGACGACAACGCGCGCGAAACGCTCGGCGCGATGCTGTCGGCACTCGGCATCGAAGCCGATCTGTGCGGCACCGGGCAGGCAGGCGTCGCGCGCTTCGGTACGGGCCGTTACGACATCGTCGTGATCGATCTCGAGCTGCCGGACTTGAGCGGCTTCGAAGTCGCGCGGCGCATTCGCACGGTTGCGGTACCCGACGACGATGGCCGGCATCCGGCGATCCTCGGCGTCAGCGCATATGAATCGGCTGCGCTGCGCGAGAACAAGCAGGTATTCGACGCATTCCTGCCAAAGCCCGTCCACCTGCGCGAACTCGGCGCGCTCGTCGAGAAGCTGCTCGCCTGAGCCGGCGCGCCGGCGATGCGCCGCTGGTTGCCGCTTACTCCCCGATCAGGTGCAGCACGATATCCCGGCGGTGCGCCGCGCGGCGATGCTCGAACAGGTAAATCCCCTGCCACGTGCCGAGCACCATGCGCCCCTGCTCGACCGGAATCGACAATTGCACCTGCGTGAGCGCCGTGCGCAGATGCGCCGGCATGTCGTCGGTGCCTTCGGTGTCGTGCTCGTAGCGCGTGGCGTCCTCGGGCGCGAGCGTCGCGAAGTAGCGCTCGATGTCGCGCTGCACCGACGCATCGGCATTCTCCTGGATCAGCAGCGACGCCGAGGTATGGCGACAGAACACGGTGAGCAGGCCGGTACTGATGGCCTGCTGGTCGACGAACGCACGCACCTGCGACGTGAATTCGACGAGGCCGCTGCCGCGCGTGTCGATGCCGATATGCGTGATCGCCTGTTGCATCGTCGTGACCTCACTCAGGCCAGCGCGGCGAAGCCGTCGGCTTCGATCTGCTTCGCGTCGGCAGGACGCACGACGCGCGCGACTTCGACACCATCACGCAGGAACACCAGGGTGGGCCACAGCTTCACGCCGAACGAGCGGCCGAGCGGGCGGCCCGGGCCGTCCTCGATCTTCAGGTGTCGCACGGCGGGATGCGCGGAAAACGACGCCGCGATCGCCGGTTGCGCGCCCGCACAGATCCCGCACCAGTTCGCGCCGAATTCGATGACGGTCGGGCCGCCCAGTGCGTCGACTTCCGCGCGCGTCGGCGCGTTGGCGGTGTAGCGTTGCTCGGTATCCATCAGGCCCTCGTGTGCGTTGGCGGAACTAGGCCGCGCGTGCCCGTGTGACGCGGCGGGCGCGGCCTGCGATTTCCTACTGTAGCGGAAAAGCGCGCGCGATGCCGGGCGGTCCTGACCGGCGCAAATGGCGTTCCCGCGCACCTTCCGGAATGACACGACAAGATTCGGAGCGCCGTGCCGCCGCGACAGGATCAGCATGCGGACTGATCCCTCAACGAAGGCACCGATCATGAACGCTCCGCATTGCGTCACCGAACCGAACATCCTCTATTTCGGCACGCCCGTCGTGCTGGTCAGCACGCTGAACGAAGACGGCACGGCCAATCTCGCGCCGATCTCGTCCGCGTTCTGGCTCGGCTGGCGCGGCGTGATCGGCATCGCCGCCAGTTCGCAGACCACCCGCAACCTGCTGCGCACCGGCGAGTGCGTGCTGAACCTGCCGTCATCGGCACAGGCACACGCGGTCGACCGGATCGCGCGCACGACGGGCACCTACCCGGTGCCGGACGGCAAGCGCGCGAAGGGCTACGTGTACGAACCCGACAAATTCGGCACGGCCGGGCTCACCGAGGCGGTGTCGCAAACCGTCGCGCCGCCGCGTGCGCTCGAATGCCCGGTGCATATGGAAGCGGTCGTCGCGGCCACGCACGGGATCGGTGAGGAAACGCTCGACGTGCGTGGCCACATCCGCGTGTTCGAGTTGCGCATCCAGCGCGTGCACGTGCATCCCGACCTGCTGATGGACGGGCATCCGGACCGCATCGATCCGGACAAGTGGTCGCCGCTGATCATGAGTTTTCAGAAGTTCTACGGCCTTACGCCGCATCAGGTGCATGCATCGCGGCTCGCCGAGATTCCCGAGCGCGCGTATCGCAGCCCGGACATCGAGCGTGCGCGTGAAGCGGGCGTGTTGACCGGCACCGGCCGGTAACGAAGCGCCCAGGGGGATGCCAGGGAACCCGGCGCTTCGTCGCGCCTCCGCCGGCGGTGTCGATGCGGCTGGGCCGTCCCGGCACCGCCTCGTGCTGCCGGCCCTGTGCATCGCGGTGTCGATCGCGCGGATCGACACCGCGATCGGCTATCTCTCGACCGAACCGATCGGCACCGCGTTCGGCGCGCGTGTCGGTGCGCTGCCATGGGTCATCGATGCGTACAGCCTCGCGTATGCGGTGCTGTTGCTCACAGGTGAGCCTGGAAGTTGTGCCGCGTGGTCTGATCTGCGGGCCTATCCAGCCTCTCGGCTCGCCATGCCTTCCATCCATTCCTCGAACGCGGACACTGCGGCATCGTCGGCACGATCGGCGTTCGTCACCAGCATGTAGTCGTCGGCACGCCAAACAGGCGATGCGATCGGGCACACGAGGCGCCCCTCGGCGAGATCGCGCCCGATCAGCGGCAGGGAGGCCAGGGCCACGCCGAGCCCCTCGATGGCCGCGCCGAGCTGCAGATTCACATGATCGAATTCGACATGGCGCGCGGCCCGCAGATCGGATGCACCGGCTTCCCGCAACCAGTGCGACCAGGCAGAGCGCGTCGTGGCCGAATGCAGCAGGACATGATGACGCAGGTCGGCCACGCTCTGTATCGGATGCTGGCGCAGTAATGCGGGATTGCAGGCCGGCACGCGAAGGTCGGGCATCAACGGGCGCGATACGACGCCCGCACCTTGCTCGGGACCGGAACGCACACCGATATCGAAGGCGTCGGCGACATAGCGCAACTTGCGCGATGTCGTCGACACCCTGACGTCGATTTCGGGGTACCGCGAATGGAAATCGGCGAGCCGCGGCAGCAGCCAGCAAAGCGCAAAGCTCATCGGCACATTCACCCGCACGACGCCCGATATCCGGTGCGTGAACGTGTCGTGGCGCAGCCGCACCACCGCGGTACCGAGGCGCTCGAACGCGTGGCTGACGTCATTCAGCAACGCGGCCCCTTCGTCGGTCAGCACGACACCGCGCGGACGACGGTCGAACAATGGCAGGCCGAACCAGTCCTCCAGCAACCTGATCTGCTTGCCTACGGCCCAATGGGTGACATGCAGTTCCACCGCGGCCCTCGCGAAGCTGCCGTGCCGCGCGACCGCATCGAAAGCGCGCAGCGCGTTGAGCGGGGGCAACTCGCCCCAGTGCTTCGCAGCGTCCCGGTTTCCGCTCATGACGTGACTTTTTCTCTCCATTGACGCGATTTTAGCTCAATTGAACATACTGCCGCCTCGACCATAAAATTGCCCTATCGAGCGCGAAAGCGATACCGCCAGCGGCTTCCGCTGACCGCTCGCACGGAGCGAACGACGATGCGCCTGCCGGTTTTTTCCCCTCTCGCGATGCAGGAGACCGCGCCACCCCGACGGCGCGTGCTATGGCTATCCTGCGTTGCGCACGCCATGCACGATGGCTATACCGACATGATCTACGCGTTGTTACCGGTGTGGCAGTCGGAATTCGGGCTCGACTTTGCGGCCCTGGCGATCCTGCGCGGCATCTATGCCGGCACGATGGCGACGCTGCAGTTGTCCGCGGGGCGTCTCGCGCAACACCTGGGCAGCCGCACGACCCTCACAATCGGCACGCTGCTCGCCGCGCTCGGCTATGCGATCGCGGGCATGTCGGGTGGCCTGCTCGGTCTGGGCGTGGCGCTGGCGATTTCGGGCGGCGGATCCAGCACGCAGCATCCCATCGCGTCGGGCGCCGTCTCCCGCATCTACGGACGCGACGCGAGAGGCCCACTGAGCATCTACAACTTTTCCGGCGACCTGGGGAAATCCGCGCTGCCGGCCGCCATTTCGCTGCTCGTGACCCTGATGCCGTGGCGTCACGCGCTATGGATCGTCGCCGGTTTGGGCTGCGTCGTGGCCGCCGTCATCGCGCTCTGGTTTCCCGCCGTGCCGCGTGGCGCCGGAAAGCCGAGGGCCAAAGAGCACGCGTCCGCTCGACGCAGTGGCACCGGCGGAAGCGGATTCCCCACGCTGTTTTCCATCGGCGTGCTCGATACGGCGGTACGCATGGGACTGCTTACCTTTCTGCCTTTCCTGCTCAAGGCAAAAGGCGTCTCGCCTCAACTGCTGGGAACGGCCCTCGCGCTCGTTTTCATCGGCGGCGCGGCCGGCAAATTCATGTGTGGCTGGCTGGGCGCACGCATGGGTGTGGCCGGTACGGTATTGCTCACGGAGGGCGGTACGGCCGCGTGCATCGTCGCGGTGATGTATCTCCCGTTGGCACTGACCATGGTGCTGCTGCCGATTCTGGGTATGATGCTCAACGGCACGTCGTCGGTGCTGTACGGAACCGTTCCGGAGATGTCCGCGCCCGAGCGCACCGAGCGCGCATTCGCGATTTTCTACACGGGGACGATCGCATCGGGCGCGCTATCGCCTGTTCTCTACGGGTTCCTGGGCGACAGGATCGGTGTGCATGGCGCCACGTATGCGACCGCGTTGACCGCCCTCGCGATTTTTCCGCTCGCCCTCGCGCTGCGCCCGCATCTGGCGGATGACTCAACAGGATGAACACCATGACGAAGTCTGACTACCCGACCGTCGGCCTTGTCGGCCCGGGCGCAATCGGAACGACCGTCGCCGCGGCCCTTCATGAAGCCGGACGCACGCCGGTGATCTGCGGCCGCTCGGCGCACGAGCAGTTGAAATTGCGCTTCGATGGCGGCGAGATCGTCGTGCCCGGGCCCGTACTGACCGACCCGCAAGCAGTCAAGGAAAAGGTCGATCTCGTATTCGTTGCAGTCAAATCGACGCAGGTGGCGAGCGCGGCACCCTGGGTCTCCGCGCTATGCGATGCGAATACCGTCGTCTGCGCGCTGCAAAACGGCGTCGAGCAACAAGCCGCGTTCGCGCCGTATGCGGCCGGCGCCACGGTCGTGCCATCGGTCGTCTGGTTTCCGGCGCAGCGCGAATCGGGCGCATCGGTGTGGCTGCGGGGCAAGCCTCGGCTCACTCTGCCCGATACGCCGGCGAGCAACGTGGTGGTCTCGGCTTTGCACGGCACGCGCTGCGCGCCGGAGGTTGCGGAGGATTTCATCTCCCTCGCCTGGCGAAAGCTTTTGCAGAACGCGGTGGCGGGACTCATGGTGCTGACCGGTCGCCGCGCCGGCATGTACTCGCGAAGCGACATTACCGAACTGTCGCTCGCCTACCTGCGGGAATGTCTCGAGGTCGCGCGGGCGGAGGGCGCGAAACTGGGCAATGAAGTGCCGCAGGAGATCATCGACGGATTCCATGGCTTTCCGCCCGATTTGAGTACGTCCATTCTTGCCGATCGGCAAGGCAACCAACCCCTCGAATGGGACTGCCGGAACGGCGTCGTGCAGCGATACGGACGATCTCACGGCATTCCGACGCCGATCAGCGATCTGGTCGTTCCGCTTCTCGCCGCCGCCAGCGATGGGCCAGGCTAGCAACCAGGAAACCCGAGCGGATCGAATCGCCCGCGGAGTCACCGCGCCCGGCAACCGCGGACAACACAATCATCCTCAATGACATCCGTCACTTCACAACCTGTTCGTGCTGCCGTGTGGCAAACCGGCAAGCAGGCGCCGGTGTTCCCAGGATAGTCGACGAATCGGATGGTCGGACCAAGTGCAAATCGCTCGGTTACGTCGAAAAATGCATCGTGGCCGATCGGATAACATACGGCCGGCCACCTTCCCATGATCAAACCGACGGAGTGTTTTCAGTGATTCAACCGACCCAAGTATTCAAGGACAACCTCGCGCAACTGCCGGCCATCGACGGCGTCGCGCGCATCGATCTCGTCGGCGCGAACGGCGACGTGGTCGCAACCATCGAGAACCAGCCGGGCAAGCAGGGCTCGCTCGCGGTGTACAACTACCTGAAGCAGGCGTTCGGCACGCTCGACGCGAACGCCGCCGAGCACGGCCTCGCGATATTCGCCGAGCATACGGCCGACGCGCGCAACCGTCCGGGCGCGCACCCGAACGTCGATCGTCTGCTGGCGATCGCCGCCGGCGGCGAAGCGCTGCGGATCGACGTCGTCGCGAAAGGCTGAGTCGTCGGCGGCACGCGCGCGGAAAGCCGCGATCGTCGCGTCCGTATTCCTCGCTCCGGAGACTGCCCGCGTGCCGCGTTTCATTGCCCTGCCGTTGGTCCGCCGTTTCGCTACTGCCGCCGCGATCGCGGCCGTTGCCTGTACCGCATTCGCCGGCACGGCATCGGCCGGTCCGCTGCGAACGGCCTCCGAGATCGCCGGCGCATCGTTGGTGCCGCTCGGCGTGCTGCCGCATTCGCCGGAGAACGGGTCGCTCGATTCGTTTTGCACGCAATATCGCGCGAAGACGACCACCGCAGCCGGCCGCGAAGTCGCGAAGCGCGACTGGATCGTGACGTCCGAGGCGTCGCTCGGGCGCTACACGGTCGTCACGTTCTCGAGCGGCTTCAGCGCCGGCACGAGCGCGATCTGCTTTGCGCGCAACGGCAACATCGGCGTGTTCGACGGCACGACGCTCGTCGCACTCGGCTATACCGCGCGCAAAGCCGGCTGGCAGCTCGGCTCGGCCGACCGGCTGGACAGCGGCGCGCTGCTGATCTGGGGCGGCGACGGCCCGGCGCCGCCGGTCGGCGAACTGCACGAAGACAACGGCGGCCTGCGGCTGACCCGTGTCGCCGCCGAAAGCACGCACTGCAACGGCCGCGCGGTCGTGCCGAACGTGTACGGCAAGCCGCTCGACGCGGCACGCACGATCCTGATCGCGCATGGCTGGCAACCGCTGCGCCCGCGCGAAAAACCGGACGCGACGGACGGCGCGGCGACGCTCGCGAAGCACGGCATTATCGAAGCCGAAGCGTGTTCGGGCACCGGGATGGGGTATTGCGCGCTG
This sequence comes from Burkholderia sp. HI2714, assembly GCF_002223085.1. Lineage (NCBI taxonomy): Bacteria > Pseudomonadati > Pseudomonadota > Betaproteobacteria > Burkholderiales > Burkholderiaceae > Burkholderia > Burkholderia sp. HI2714. The sequence goes on from NZ_NKFM01000057.1 coordinate 24,360, forward strand.
CGCTACCGGAATGCGGCCGGCGTGCTCGGCGTGACGACGGTCGGTGGTGAACCGGACAAACCTTCGGCGAACACCGTGATCGACTATCAGGTGGCATGTCGCAAGCAGTGAGTGGTGCGCCGATCGCGCGTGCGCAATGCATGCGTCGCGATACGATCCGCACCGTCCGGCCATCGTCCGTTCGTTCGATTGACCGGCCCCGCGCGCGCTCCTAAACTGACCTCCCATTTACGTCGCACCGACAAAAGGGACGGCCATGATCGACCTCTCCACGCTCGCGCTGTTCTCCGGCGCGTGTCTCGCACTGACCGCCACGCCGGGCCCCGACATGCTGCTGATCGCGTCCCGCAGCGTGAGCCAGGGCCCGCGTGCAGGCTTCGCGACACTCGCGGGCATCCAGGCCGGCACCTACTGCCATGCGCTGGCGGCCGCGCTCGGGCTGTCGCAGCTTTTCGTCGCGGTGCCGCTCGCCTATGACGTCGTGCGCTTCGCGGGCGCCGCCTATCTGCTGTATCTCGCGTGGAAGACGTTCCGTTCGGATGCGACCGCACTGTCGCCCGTCGCGTCGCCGCGACGCCACTCGACCGCGGCGATCTTCCGCCAAGGGCTGACGACGAACCTGCTGAACCCGAAGATGGCGCTGTTCGTGCTCGCGCTGTTTCCGCAGTTCGTGCGGCCCGGGCACGGTTCGATCGCCGTGCAGATTCTCGTGCTCGCGACGGTGCTGAACCTGATCGGCATCATCGTGAACGGCGCGGTCATCCTGTCCGCGAGCCGGCTGAGCCAGCGGATCGGCGCGCGCCGCCGCCCGTCGAAGCTGCCGCAGTACCTGCTCGGGTCAGTGTTCGTGGGGCTGGCGGCGCGGTTGGCGGTGGCGGGGCGGAACTAACCCCCCCTCTTCCATCGCGCATAGCGCGCGCCGTCAACGAATTACGCACGTCGCCGACTCCGGATTGCCTGAGAACAGCCGGGCACACACATCCTCGCCGAAGCCCCCAGCTTACGTAACGGCGACTCCAACCCACCCGCACGTCTGACCAGCCGCCCTCATCCGCAGTCGCGGCTGGTCACTGTTCTTGCATCAACATAACATATTTGTTACTATGATGAACAATGCGTACGAAGTCCGGTTCGTCAATGAGCGTGTCGAAAAGGGAGTGGCAGCGCTACCCAAGACACTCATCGCCCGGTTCTATGCGCTCGTTGACCGCATGGAACAGTACGGCCCGAACCTGGGCGAACCCCACACGCAATCGATGGGAAACGGACTCTACGAAATGCGATTGAAGGGCGCGGAAGGTATCGCCCGGGTGTTTTATTGCGCAATCGTCGAGAGGCGTATCGTCATGCTTCATTGCTTTGTGAAGAAGACGCAAAAGACACCACCGAAGGAACTGGAAACGGCGCGCCGTCGATTGAAGGAGGTTCGAGATGGCAACGTATAAGGAACTGCGCGAGCGTGCATTGGCTGATCCCGAGGTGCGCGCCGAATACGAACGACTGAACCGCGAGGAATTCGCACTGCTCGACGCCATGCTGGCTGCCCGACGAGAGGCCGGACTGTCTCAAGCCGATGTGGCGGAGCGTATGGGTACGAAGGCACCGGCCATCACGCGACTGGAGCGCGCGCTCGCAACGGGCCAGCATTCACCGTCCATCGATACGCTGCGCAAGTATGCGGCGGCTTGCGGTAAAAAGCTCGTGATCAGTTTCGCCTGAACGTTTCGCAAACCGACGCATCGAAACGCTATATTCCACCACGTCGGCAGGCAGGGGCATCACCGAGTCCCACTCCGTCATCCTGCGTCACCAGCGCGCGTATCCGCCACCACCCGCAACGCCCCGCTACCCAGCAAACTCGCCGGCGTCACCGTGTGGCGGCGCCACGGAATCCGGCCGAAGTACCAGATCCTCCAGAAGCCCAGCGGATGGTCCGGATTCCGGCGCAGCAGCATGTCGAAGGTCTCGACGTCGCCGAGCACGATCCGCGTCGCGTCGCGCACGACTTCGCGCACGAACCGCGAGCAGAACTGCCGGCGCGACGCAAGATTGAACCCCGTGTCGTAGACCACGCCGATCCGGCGCATCGCAGCGTCCACGAGCCGGCGCCGCTGCGCGGCATCGAGCGGCTGCTTCAGCCGCGCGATCACGCACGCGCCGCGATCGGAGCGCGCAAGAAACCGCGACATCGTCGTGACGCGCGACAACGGAAATGTACTCTCCGCAATCAACGGCTCGCCGCCGCGCTCGCCGACGACGATCCCGACGTGATTCGTCCACGAGCGCGTCGCGCTCGCCACTTCGAGAAACGGTCGCACGGTGACGCGGATGAAGACGATGTCGCCGATCTCCGGCTCGATCGGCAGCGGCATGTCATGCGGATCGTGAGAACCCACGGGGAAGAGACGCCGCCGGCCCGCCGCGGGTGAGCGGATCATGAGCGGCCGGCAGCCGGTATCGACAACCATACGGACCTCGCGCGAGTGGAGATGACGCGAGCATGTCAGCAGCAGCCGGGTTCCGCATCCGCTTCATGTGCGGGAGCGGATATTCGCGCCGCCCAGTGGCGGATTTCGATACCGGCGTGAAGCGGTGCGCAGGTGCCAAAGCCTTCAGCGTGTCGCGCCCAGCGCCACGCGCAGCCGCTCCATCAACTGTGTGTAATACCGCAGCACGTCGTCCTTCGGCACGACATTCGCAGTCGCGAAACGGTCCGACCACGCCGGTTTCCATTCATACGAGCCGTGCACGCTGCGATCGCCGTCGGGCGCCTGGACCAGCGAACGGATCCGCGCATCGCGGCCCGGGCCCGTATGCACGTCGAACAGCGCGTGGATGTACGTGTGATACGCGTCGTACACGTCGTCGTCGAACAGGTAGCGGTAGATGTGGAAGGTGCGGTCGAGGTCGCGCTTCGCGCGGATCACGTCGTCCGGCGAGATGTCCTTCCAGTAGCCGATCCACGTGTAGAAGCACAGCAGCGCATTGAGCTGCGGCGCGACCGCGTCGTACAGCGCGAGCCGCTTCTCGATCAAGCGCTGGTTGGTCCACTGCACGAGTTCGAGCCGCTTCAGCCGGCGTGCGACGAGCCAGCCGAGACACGCGACCGACAACGGCGTCAGCACGCCCAGCACGAGCTTGACGATTTCCAGCGAATTCCACGGAGTGTTGATTGGCTGCATGAATGGCCCGACAAGAAATGACGCATTCGCGCCGACGCACGACCCGGCGCGCAGCGCCGCCTGCCCGATCGCGTCGACATTGACCGTTAGTTGCTTGCGCATCGAACGTCGCGCGCCATCACAGGCGACATGCTCGAAGCGGCGTGATTCGTCAGTCTATCGGGCGATTGTCACCGAGCCGTGACCGTTCGTCGACCCGTCCGTCTCGTAGCCGCGCACCCGCGTCGCGCTAGGTCGGTAGCGCCGACGTGAGCTTGACCTTCTGCATCGGGATGTCGGTCTTCACACTCAGCACCCCCGGAATACGCGTGAGGTATTCCATCTGGAAGCGCCGGTAATCGTCGATGTCGGCCGCGACGACACGCAGCAGGAAATCGCAATCGCCCGCCATCAGGTGGCATTCGACGACTTCCGGCATCTGCTGGACGGCCTCGGCGAAGCGGTTCACCGATTCTGCGTCCTGCCCCTTCAGCCACACGCGCGTGAAGATCGTCAGCCCCTTGCCGACTTTCGCGGGATTCAGCACGGCCACGTATTTCTCGATCACGCCGGCTTCCTCGAGGAGGCGCACGCGCCGCAGGCACGGCGACGGCGACAGCCCGACCTCGTGCGCGAGTTCCACGTTCTGCATGCGGCCGTCGCGCTGGAGCGCGCTCAGGATCCGGCGGTCGATGGCGTCAAGTTTCATTGGCATTCAATTCCAAAAAATTTGCGTATCACGTGTTCAATGCCAAATTTTGAGAAAAATCTGGCCACAACGCAACCCGATTCGAGTCAAAAAAGCAGACAATTCCTCCCCCGAAGGAGGAGTAATGAGCAGTAGCGTTTCAACGTCGTCAGGGCTTCGCGACAAGCCCGCCTATGTCGCCGAGATGGGCCGTGGTTTGCGCGCGGCGCTGCCCGTCATGCTGGGTTTCGTGCCGTTCGCGCTCGTGCTGGGCGCGCAGGCCGCGCAGAAAGGGCTTAGCCTGTTCGAAGTGCCGATGATGACCGGCATGAACTTCGGCGGCGGCTCCGAATTCGCGGCGATCCATCTGTGGTCATCGCCGCCGCACATCGCGCTGATCGTCGCGATGTCGTTCCTCGTGAATTCGCGCCACATCCTGATGGGCGCCGCCTTCGAGCCGTATATCCGCCGCCTGCCGCGCCGCCGCGCGTTCTTCGCGCTGTTCTTCATGTGCGACGAAAGCTGGGCGATGTCGCTCGCCGACGCCCGGGCCCGCTCGGCCACGCACATCAGCGTGCCCTATTACGCGGGCATCTGCGTGGGGCTCTACCTGACGTGGATCTCGATGACCACGCTCGGCGCGGCCGTCGGGCCGACGATCGGCAACGTCGAGCAGTACGGCTTCGACATGGCGTTCACGGCCGTGTTTCTGGTGCTGCTGCGCGGGATGTGGAAAGGGATGCGCGCGAGCCGCCCGTGGTTCGTGAGCCTCGTCGTCGCGGCGGCCACGCACCTGGCCGTGCCCGGCGCGTGGTACGTCGCGGCCGGCGCCTGCGCGGGGCTGATCGCCGCGCTGCTGTGGGAGCCGCGCGATGCCTGATTTCCCGGATTTCAGCACGGTCGCGACGATCGTGCTGATGGCGTCGACCACCTATCTGTCGCGTATCCTCGGCTACGTGCTGCTGCGCAACCGCACGCTGAGCCCGCGGATGGCGTCGGTGATGGAGAACGTGCCCGGCTGCGTGCTGATCTCGGTGATCGCACCGGCCTTCGTGTCGACGCGCCCGGCCGACCTGCTCGCGCTGGCCCTGACGCTGATCGCGGCGACGCGCCTGTCGATCCTGCCGACCGTCATCGTCGGCGTCGTGTCCGCCGGCCTGCTGCGGCACCTGCTCGGCTGAGCGGCTCCGACCCGCTGCGCACGCCGCGGCACGAATACCGACGAACGGGCGCGCGATGCGCCCGTTTTCACATCCGCGCCCGTCGCGCGACACGACGATCCTCACGCGGGAATGCTAGCCTTGTGGCTTGCGCCACGCTGCATTCCCCTCTCATTGCCCAACTCCGCGAGGATCGTCCCGATGCAAGAAACCCGCCCGCTGTTCGACCGCGTCCTGCTCACCAACGACGACGGAATCGACGCCCCCGGCCTTGACGTGCTCGAACAGGTCGCCACGCAACTGGCGCGCGAAGTGTGGATCGTCGCACCGGCGGAAGACCAGAGCGGCACGTCGCACTCGCTGAGCCTGCACGAACCGCTGCGCGTGCATCGCAAGGGCGAACGCCGCTTCGCGGTGCGCGGCACGCCCGGCGATTGCGTCGCGATCGCGATCAGCCACCTGATGAAGGGCGCGCGGCCCGACATCGTGCTGTCCGGCGTGAATCGCGGCGGGAACCTCGGCACCGAAACGGTGTTTTCCGGCACGGTGGGCGCCGCGATGACGAGCATGCTGGTCGGCGTGCCGGCCATCGCGCTGAGCCAGGCCTTCATCGATCGCAACGCAGTGCCGTGGGACACGGCACGCGCGCTTGCGCCGGACGTCATTCGCCGGCTCGTGGCCGCGGGCTGGGACAGCGACGCCTGCCTGAACGTGAATTTCCCGCCGCGGCCCGCGCAAGACGTGCGCGGCCTCAAGGTGACGAACCAGGGCGCCGGCACGCTGCAGGGTGTCGAGATCGTGTCAGGGTGCGACCCACGCGACATCGAGTATCACTGGCTGAAGCTCGCCCGCGCGCCGCGCGACGACGATGCGGATTCGGAAACGGTCGCGCTGGGTGAGGGGTATGTCGCCGTCACGCCGCTGAAATTCGAGCGCACGCACGATCAGGCACTTGCGCAACTGCGGTCGCGCCTCGGCTGATCGCGTCGGTCGGCAAGTTAGCGGTCGCGGCAATCGCGCGTGTGGCACCTGTGCGCGGGTGCGCGGCCGCATCCGCCTTCGGTGCTTCGGTGCTTCGGTGCTTCTGCGCTTCTGCGCTTCGGTGCCTCGGTGCCTCGGTGCTTCGGTGCCTCGGTGCCTCGGTGCGTCACCGACTCTCGCCTCACGTCAGATTCATTCCCCCGTCGAGCATCACGATCTCGCCCGTCACGTAATCGGACGCGACGAGCATCGCGACCGTCTGCGCGATGTCGTCCGGTGTCGCCGCACGGCGCATCGGCGCGCGCTCGCGCCAGAGCTGCTGCGCATCCGTCCAGTCGGCCGTGAGCGGCGTATCGACGAGCCCCGGCGCGACCGCATTGACGCGAATCGCCGGCGCGAGCGTTTTCGCAAGCAGCCGCGTCGTGTGATTGAGCGCCGCCTTCGCCGCCGCATACGGAATCGACGCGCCCTTCGGCCGCACGCCCGCATGCGAGCTGACGTTCACCACGCACCCGGCCCGCCCATGCGACGCCGCCTCGCGCAGCGCAGCCTCCGCCTCGGCGACGAGCCGGAATGGTGCGATCACGTTGATCTCGTGCATCTCGCGCCACACGTCGGGCGTCGCCGCAGCGAGATCGTCATGCGGAATCACGCGGCTCACGCCCGCATTGTTGACGAGCACGTCGAGCCGCCCGTGCACGGCAACGGCTTCGCGGATCAGCTGCACACGCTCGGTATCGTCGGCGAGATCGGCCTGCACATAGGCCGCACCGAATTCGCGCGCCATCGCGCGTCCCACGTCGGCCGAGCGGCGCGAATGCAGGATCACCGCGTAGCCGTCCGCCGCCAGGCGGCGCGCGATCGCCGCGCCGATCCCCGACGTCGATCCGGTGACGAGCGCGACCGGCCGATGCACGCGCGACGCGCGCGGCTCGGCGACGGTTTCGGTTTCAGGTTCCGTTTCGGAAATCGGGGCAGACATCGGCGGGAGCGGCGCGTCCATATCGGGGAACCCTGTCAGTGGCGTTCCCGCATCATAAGCGCGACGACGCCCCATGACACGAACGTGACGGCGGCCACCACCGGGATTGAATCGGTGAAGCCGAAGCGGTCGGCCGTCAGGTGCCCGATCCGGTCGATGCCGAGCCGGAGCGGCATGAGCGCGTTGCCGGCCGGGACGGGGACCGTCGCCTGCTGTCGCGCGCCCCGTTTGCGAGTGGGCCGCCGAAGCAGTCACCGCGTTGGCGCATGGCGTCCCCGCCGTGCGGCCCAAGGACAGATCCCCGGGGCAGGCCGCTTCCTGCCTCGCGGCCGCGCCCCGCACCGTCAAATGAAGGGAAGGAGAAGCGGCCCGCGTCGCAGCGGGCCGCTTGCGGCGGCTACTTGCCTGCCAACGCCAGCGACGGCGCGAGCGCGCTGTTCGGATCCTGCCCGTTCCAGGTGCCGACCCAGGCGTCGTTCGGCGTCGACCCCATCACCAAGTCGAGCGTGCCGCCGGCCTTCATCTCGTCGTACGTGATGTACGGCCGATGCAGCGGCGTGCCGTTCAGGCTGACCGACTGGACGTAGCGATTGACCGATGACGGCGCGCCGCCGCCGGCCGCATGCGCGGTCACCTTGAAGCGCCGCGTCGCGCCGAACTTCAGGCTCTTTCCGTCCCCGCCGCCCGACGCCACCGGGATGTCGATCGTCGCCTCCTCGAACAGCGGCGTGCTGAGGTAGAACACGCCGCCCACCGGATTCAGCGAATAGATGCCGAGCGCGGACAGCACGCACCACGCGGACAACTGCCCGCAATCGTCGTTGCCGGGAATCGCCGAATCGCGCACGCGGCGCGGATCGGCCAGCGTGGCCTTCAGGCTGTCGCCGCTGAGCAGCGCGCGATCACCGGCCGTCAGCGTCAGCGAGTACATGTCGTCCATCACCGAACGCACGCGATCCTGCGTCTTCGACGGCATGCCCGCGACGTCGCGGCGACCTTCGCCAGCGTCGCGGTGTCGACCGGCGCCAGCGTCGGCAGGAACCGCCCTTCGCCGCCCGAGCCGATACCGGTGCCCGACAGGTGCGTATGCGTGAAGCCGGTGATGAACGGATCGTCGTACTGGTAGCCCGACGTGCGATCCCAGTTCCACGGCAGCGTGTGCGCGCCGCCGGTCGTGTCCGGCCCGAGCTGCACCATCCCGAACGGCACGGTCGCGCCCGGGTACACGTGGCCGTGGCCCCGCACGCCGCTGCTCCAGTCCGCGTTGATGTCGAGATTCGCCGTGCCGATCATCGGGTCGACGCTGTGCAGCACCGACCGTTTGGTCGCGCCGCCGTTTTCGCCTTGATCGTTCTGATCGCCCTGGTCGTTCTGGTTGCCTTGATCGTTCTGGTTGCCCTGCGCGTTCGACCGCTGCGCGAGCACGCTCGCATCCGTCGAGCCCTGATCGCCCCCGCACCCCGACAGCACGGCAAGGCACCCGATACCCACCACATGACGTAGCTTCATCCGTTCGTCCATCCCTCTCTCTGCGTCGATCCTGCTGGCAAGAACCGTTCGTTGATCTCCCCCGGCTGTTACGGCGCGCTGGCCGCCTGCGGGAACGACGGCATCGCGGATGCGTCGGTGCCCCACGTCGTGGCGTTCGCGTCGGCCGTCATCGCATACGACAGCTTTCCGCCCTTCGCGATCTGCTCGAACGGCAGCCACGCGGCGGAGTAAGGTGCGCCGCTCAGCTTCAGCGACTTCACATAGAACGACGCGTTGTCGCCCGAGCCTGCCCCCGGCGCGATGATGTGCAACAGCCGGTAGCTGCCGTCCTTCTGCCCGACGCGCACCGTGATCTTCTCGAACTGCGGGCTCGACAGCGCGACGCCGCCCACGCCCGGCACGACCGGATAAAGACCAACCGCGGCCCACACGTACCAGCCCGAGATCGCGCCGAGATCGTCGTTGCCCGGCAGCCCGGCCGCGCCGGTGCCGAACTCGTTCGCGAGCGACGCATGCAGCACGCGCTGCGTATGGGACGGCGCACCGGCCCACGCATACACCCACGGCACGGCCATCGTCACTTCGTTGCCGACGTAGAAATACGGCTGCACGGTGCCGATGTTCAGGTGCGTGAAGAACGTGTCGAGCCGCTTGACGACCGGCGCGGCGCCGCCGGCCTGCGCGACCACGCCGGCGAGATCGTGCGGCACGTACCACGTGTATTGCTCGGCATTGCCTTCCATGAAGCCGGTGCCGTCGGTGACCCATGCGCCGGCCGACGTCTTCGGCTGGATCGCGCCCCGGTCGAACAGGTTTTGCCAGTTACCGCTCGACTTCAACAGCGTGCCGGCCGTCGCGGTATCGCCGAGCGCCGTCGCGAAGCGCGACACCGCGAAATCGCGCACCGCGTATTCGAGCGTGTTCGAGGCGGTCTGGTTGTCGCCCGAGCCCGACGACGGCACGTAGCCGAACCGGTCGTAGTCCGCGCGACTGCCCATCACCGGCGTGCCGGCGCACGCGGCGCCCGGCGCCGTGCTGTTTTTCATGATCGACAGCGCGGCCTGCGTGTCGAAGTTCGTCGCGCCGAACACATGCGCGTTCGCGACGATGATCGAGCCCGCGTCGCCCGGCATCACGGCCGTCTCGGTATTGAAGTACGCCCAGCGCGGGAACGCGCCGCACGCCTTCGCATCGAGCACGAGCGACTGCACGATGTCACCGGTCCGCACCGGGTCGAGCAGCGCCTGCAACTGGATGAACGAGCGGTCGATGTCCCAGCCGGAGAAGTTCGCGTACATCGTGCGGCCTTTCTCGACCTGACGTGTCGGCGCGGCCGCTGCGCCGTTCGACGCGTAGAAATCCGGGTATTGGCCGTTCACGTCGTTGAACACGTTCGGGTGCAGCGACGCGTGATACAGCGCGGTGTAGAACTTCGTCTTGTCGGCGTCGCTGCCGCCCGTGACCTGGATCGCGTTCAGGCGCGCGTTCCACGCGGCGCTCGCCGCGCCGCGCACGGTGTCGAAGCGCCAGTTCCGGCTGCCTTGCGCATCCGTCTCCGGATTCTCGGCACGCAGGTTCGCCTTCGCATTCGCTTCACTGACGAACGAGATGCCGAGCTTCATCATCACGTCAGGGTGCTTGCGGTCGACATTGAACGTCACGGTCATCGGGCGGTTGTTCGACAGCGCCGGCTTCGCCGCGAACGGCTGGCTGAATTCCGCGTAGTAGTAAACGGGCACCGCATGCCCGGCCCAGCAGAATCCGCCGCCCGCGATCGTGCCCGACAACGCGCGGTCGCCGACCTGGCTGATCGTGTCGCTCGTCGTGCCCTGCGCACGGTCGTTCAGCACGGTCGGATCGATCGCGATCGTCGCCTGCTGGCTCTGCGCGAGCGCCGGATACGTGAAGCGCGCGAAGCCGGTGCGCACCGTCGTCGTCAGCTCGGCCTTGATGCCGTTGCCGAGCGTGACGCCGTAATAGCCGGCCTGCGCGGTTTCGTTCGCGTGGCTGAAGCTGGCCGGCGTGCCGGCGTCGCCGGGCGCGAGCTGCGGCATCACGTTCAGGTAGCCGCCGTTCGCCCAGCAGCCGGTCCCGCTCAGGTGCAGGATGCTGAATGCGTTGATCGACGTGTCGCCGTACCAGTAGCCGCCGGAGAAGCCGGAGCCGTCGCCCTTGCTGCTGTCGTATTGGGCGGTCGGCGTCATCGGGCTCCATTGCATCATCCCGAACGGGACCGTCGGCCCGGGGAACGTGCCGCCGCCGAGGCCCGAGCCGACCGGGTCGGCCGGCTGGTCGGTCGCGTAGTCGGTGCCGATCAACGGATTGACGTATTGCGCGACGCGGATGTCGGCGTTTTTCTTCGACGACTCGTTGCTGTTGTTGTTGTCGCTTTCGTTGCCGTTTTCGTTGTCGCCGTTGCCGTTCTGGTTGCCCTGTGACTGCGCGGCAGCCGACAGGTTCGCCGCGGCCACCGACGGCGAATCGCCATCGCCGCCGCAGGCAGACAAGACAACGCACAGCGCCAGCAGCGCCGTTCCCAACCCCCAGTTCCTGGACATCGCCCGTCTCCGTATCGTTCTTGAATCAGGATGTTGATTCGAACTACTGAGCTTTAAATCAGGATGCTTTTGATGGATTCCGCTTGCCCGGACGATCGGTCGAAAATCCCGGGTGCGTGTCGTTATTTCCGAATGCGCGCACCTGGAAAAAGACGCGCCGGCATGTCGAAATACCGGCGCCCAGGAGCGGACAATGCGCACAAGCGTGCCCAAATAAACGCGCTTTCTCTACCCCGTGTTTTTACGAATTTTTATTTTGTTTATATAAACACGAGGTTATTGATTCGGTTTTTATGTGGAATGGAGCGTCAAATGCACGATTGGCGATCAAGGCTGCTTCGGCAGATCGACATAGTCCTCGAGTTCGCCAGCGATATACAGCCGCTTGCCGAGTCGCGGGTATTCGCAGACGTCGTGTTCGAGCCGCTGCCCGCCGACGAGCAGTTCCAGCGGCGTATCGCCGGTGTTCTGCACCGTATGCGCTTCACCACCGCGCGGAAAGCCGATGAAATCGCCCGGCCCGATTTCACTGGCGCGTTCACCGATCGTGACCGCGCCCGTACCTGACAGCACGTAGACGAACTCTTCTTCGTACAGGTGACGGTGATACTCGGCCGATTCGTGACCGGGCATCAGCGTGAGCAGGTGAATACCGATTTGCGTCAGGCCGGTCAGGTCGCTGAGTTGTCGCTTGAAGCGAACGGCATTGGGATTCAGCGAATGCACCGCGCGCGTCGGTTCCATCTTCGCAATATCGGCGGCCTTCAGCAGTTCCCGGGGAAAAGGAGTCGACATGGGGATCTCGCAAGCGTGAATGCTTCAGTTGAACGCGGCGCCAGCGTGGCGCGCGCAGCGGCCATTGTCCGACATTTTCACGCTTGCGGAGGGGTTGCGAGCCCCGCCATCTCGAGCGGCTAGCGCGCGTGAGTATGTGAACCTCCGCGCGCGCCGCCACTGCACTGTCGTCGCTCAGCGCACGTGCACGCCGCGCAGTTCCGTCAGCAAGGCCACGAGACGATCGATGTGCGCGTCTTCGGTACGCCATGACGACACGCTGATCCGGAACGCCGGCCGCCCTTGCCACACCGTCGCGCCGAACCACACGTCACCCGACGCCTGCGCGGCCGCGAGAATTGCCGCCGTTTCATCGTCGGTGCCGGCGCGCACGAGCACCTGGTTCAGCACGACGCGGTTCAGCACGTCATAGCCGGCGGCACGCAGGCCGTCCGCGACCCGCGCCGCCTGCGCGCAATGCTGCTCGACCATCGTGGCCACGCCGGCGCGGCCGAGCGAACGCAGCGCGGCCCACACGGGGATGCCGCGCGCGCGCCGCGAGAATTCGAGGTTCAGGTTCTTCTGCGCGTCCTGCGCGCCGCTCAGGTACACGGCGTCGCTGTTCATCGCGGTCGCGAGTGCGGCCGCGTCGCGGCAGATCACCATCGCGCCGTCGTACGGCGTGTTGAGCCACTTGTGGCCGTCGGTGGTCCAGCTGTCCGCGCCGTCGATGCCGTCCGTCAGCGCGCGCTTCGACGATGCGCGGGCCCACAGGCCAAACGCACCGTCGACGTGCACCCACGCGCCGGCCGCCTTCGCGGGCGGAATCAGCGCCGCGAACGGATCGAACTCGCCGGTGTTCACTTCGCCGGCCTGCACGCAGAGGATCGTCATGTCGTCGAGCGCCGGCAACTGCGCCGGGTCGATCCGGCCGTGCGTGTCGACCGGCGCGACGACGAGGCGCTTCATCCCGAAACCGAGCACGCGCAGCGCCTTCTTCACCGTGATATGCGCGAGCTCGGAGATCACGACCTTCACTTCGGGTGCGCCGATCAGACCATCCGCGTCGACGTCCCAGCCCTTGCGCGCGAGCAGCGCGCGCCGCGCGGCCACCAGCGCGACGAGCGTGCAGGCCGTCGCGCTCGTGCCGAAACCGACCGCGCTGCCTTCGGGCAACCCGAGCACGTCGACGACCCAGCGCGCGGCCTGGCGCTCGATCGTCGCGGCGACCGGTGAATTCGCGTACGACGACGCGCACTGGTCCCACGCGAGCATCAACCGCTCGGCCGCCGCCGCGGCCGGCAGCGCGGCGCCGATCACGAAGCCGAAGTAGTTCGGTCCGTTCGACGCGACGGTCGCGGGCGTGCCGCGCTCGTCGAGCAGGCGCAGCACGTCGTCGGCCGGGCGGCCCGTATCGGGCAGCGGCTCGTCGAACGCCGCCAGGCCGGCCAATGCGGTCGCGTCGGGAAACGCGCGCCGCTCGTTCGTCGCGGCCAGATACGCGTGCGCGCGCCGGTCGGCGTCGGCCAGCAATGCAAGTTCGTCCATGTCGGTTGCCTCGGTGGGAATCAGAGTTGCAAAAGATCGCGGCCGAGCTGCTGCAGCGCGCCGTCGATCCGCTTGTAGTACGTGAACTTGCCGGCGCGGGTCGCCTGCACGAGCCCGGCATCCGCGAGGATGCGCATGTGGCGCGTGGTCGTGGCCGGCGCGATGCCGAGCTTTTCGGTGATGTACGTGCAGCACACACCGAGTTCGTCGAAATCGCCGTGCGGCTGCGGCGGGAAATGCTTGCGCGGCTGCTTGAGCCAGCGCATCACGGCCAGACGGCTTTCGTTGGCCAGTGCGCTGATGCGGGTGACGTCGTCCATGGGGGCGGTTTCATTTAACGTTTCGAATATTAGCTAAATGACGAAATGTGTGCAATCGAGCGAACGCCGGCTTTGGCTGACGACGTCGCGCGCCGGATCCTCACGCTGGCCTTCGCTGCGAGCGTGGCAAGACAAACTGCCGCAACGCTCGGCGGATCGCATGAACCCTGCCTGTTCCTTTATGCGCCGCCCAGCGCCTGCGCCAACCTGTCGATCAGCGCCCGCACGCGCCGCGGCTGCACGGCGTTGCCCGGATAGACGATCTGCAAATCGACGTCGCCCGGCGAGAACGCACGCAGGACCTCGACGAGCGCGCCGGACGCCAGATCCTGCTCGACGTCGACCAGCGACTTCAGCGCAACACCGTGCCCCGCGACACACCACGCGCGCACGAGCGCGCCGTCGTTGGCCACCCGCCGGCCACGCACCGTCACACGCCGGGGTTCGCCATCGATGCTGAACGGCCATTCGGCATACAGGTCCGGCCCGAAGCGCATCACGATGCAGTCGTGCGCGGCGAGATCGTCCGGATGTCGCGGCGTGCCGTGCGCCGCGAGATACGCGGGCGACGCGCACACCACGCGCCGCGCACGGCCGAGCGAACGGCTGCGCAGCGAACTGTCGGCGAGTACCCCGCGACGGATCGCGAAATCCAGCCCCTGCCCGACGACATCCACGTAGCCGTCACCGAGATGCAGATCGACCGTGACGCCCGGATGCTCGGCCAGAAACGCGTCGACGACGGGCACCACGCGCTCGCGCCCGAGATCGGCCGGCGCGCTCAGGCGCACAGGGCCCGACAGCGTCTGCACGCCGAGCCGCACGCGGCTTTCGAGTTCGTCGGCTTCGGCCAGCAGGCGCCGCGCGCCGTCGACGAGCGTACGGCCTTCGTCGGTCAGGCTGATCGCGCGTGTCGTGCGCGTGAGCAGCGCCGCGCCGTAGTGGCGCTCGAGCGCGGTCAGCCGCTCGGACACGGTGGCCGGCGACAGCCCGAACTCGCGGCCCGCCGCGGCCAGTCCGCCTTTCTCCACGATGCGCAGGAACAGCGCGAGATTGTCGAGCAGCATTATTCGCTCCTTCCGAACGATATTTTCGAAGTCTGCCCAATTATCCGAAATATCCGCAAGCGATACAGTGTGCCAACGCGTGGCCTCGCGGCCACCCTCGACACGTCGATCACCCAAAGGAAACCCGCCATGGAATACCGCACCCTCGGCCGCTCCGGCCTGAAGGTTCCCGTCCTGAGCTTCGGCGCCGGCACGTTCGGCGGCACCGGCCCGCTGTTCAGCGCCTGGGGCAACACGGGCGTCGATGAAGCGCGCCGCCTGATCGACATCTGCCTCGAAGCCGGCGTGAACCTGTTCGACACGGCCGACGTGTATTCGGACGGCGAATCCGAGCGTGTGCTCGGCGCCGCGATCAAGGGACGCCGCGACCAGGTGCTGATCTCGACGAAAACGGGCCTGCCGACCGGCAGCGGCCCGAACGATGCGGGCACGTCGCGCGCGCGGCTGGTCCGCGCCGTCGACGACGCGCTGCGCCGCCTCGGCACCGACTACCTCGACCTGCTGCAACTCCATGCATTCGATGCGAGCACGCCGGTCGAGGAAGTGATGTCGACGTTCGACGATCTCGTGCGCGCGGGCAAGCTGCGCTACATCGGCGTGTCGAATTTCGCCGGGTGGCAGATCATGAAATCGCTGGCGGTGGCGGATCGGCACGGCTGGTCGCGTTACGTGGCGAACCAGGTCTACTACTCGCTCGTCGGCCGCGACTACGAGTGGGACCTGATGCCGCTCGGCGCCGACCAGGGGCTCGGCGCACTCGTCTGGAGCCCGCTCGGCTGGGGCCGGCTCACCGGCAAGATCCGGCGCAACACGCCGCTGCCCGAAGGCAGCCGCCTGCATGAAACAGCCAGCTTCGGGCCGCCGGTCGACGACGCGCGCCTGTACGACGTGGTCGATGCGCTCGACGCGATCGCGGAGGAAACCGGCAAGACCGTGCCGCAGATCGCGCTGAACTGGCTGCTGCAGCGCCCGACGGTATCGTCGGTGATCATCGGCGCGCGCAACGAGGAGCAACTGCGGCAGAACCTCGGCGCAATCGGCTGGGCGCTGACCGACGCGCAGGTCGCGAAGCTCGACGCGGCGAGCGCGGTGGAAGCGCCTTATCCGTACTTCCCGTATCGCCGCCAGCAGGCGTTCGCGCAGCTCAATCCGCCGCTGCGCGGGTAAGCGCCGACGGCCTGCGGAGCCGGCGAACGTGGCCGTGCAGCGCTAAGCCGGCACGCGCGCATCGCCGAGCCGCACGACCTTGTCGGCCGGCCCGATGACCGAGCGCCGGTGCGTGATCGCAACGACCGTGACGTCGCGCGCCAGCAGCCGCATGTGTTCCATGATGTCGCGCTCGGTGGCTTCGTCGAGCGCGGAACTCGCTTCGTCGAGGAACAGCACGGTCGGCTCGCCGTACAACGCACGGGCGATCGCGATGCGCTGGCGCTCGCCGCCGGACAGCTTCAGCCCACGCTCGCCCACCGTGGTGCGGAAACCGTCCGGCAGGCCCTCGATGAACGTCAGGATCGTCGCCTTCTCCGCCGCTTCGCGCAGACGCTGCGCGTCGCGCGGCCGGCCGAGCAGGATGTTGTCTTCCAGGCTTTCGTTCAGCAGCACGACATCCTGCGGCACGACGGCCACCGCGCCGTACCAGTCGGCGCGATCGATCTCCGCGAGATCGACGCCGTCGACGAGAATGCGCCCGCCGGTCGGCTCGATCGACTTCAGCGCGAGCTTGAAGACGGTGGATTTCCCCGCGCCGGTTTCGCCGACGAGGAACGTGATCGCCCCTCGTTCGGCGACGAAGTCGACGTCGGTCACGCCGCGGCCGTTGTCGTACGCATAGGCGACGCGGTCGAACACGATGCGCCCGTCGCGCGGCGCGAACGCCGACGCGTGCGACACCTGCCGCTCCTCGGGCGCCGTCCACAGCGCCGCGAACGGCCCGAGCGCCGCGCGGGAGCGTGCGCACTCGTCGACCGCGCGCGCGATCATCTCGAACGGCTGGTTCAGCTGCAGCAGCAACGTGTTGAACAGCACGATGTCGCCGATCGACAGCGCGCCCGCCGCGTGGCGCGGCAGCAACAGCCAGAACGTCACCGCGAACTGGATCGCGAGGCCGAGGCCCAGCACCGCAAGATAGCGTACGTGCTGCAGCACATACGCGCGCCAGCTGTCGCGCACGACACGTGCTTTCTCCGAGAAACGTTCGTTCATCCAGCGATGACTGCCGAAATGCCGGAGCGTTTCCATCGCGTTGATCGCGCCGCCGACGAAGCGCGCATTCTCCTGCCCGGCCTCGATCGCGCGATCGAGGAACGCGCGCGAGCGCCGCGCGCCGACAATCGCGATCGTCACCGCGACCGCACCGTAGGCAGCGGTGATGGCCACGACCTCGACATTGATCAGTGCGCCGAGCGTGACGAGCGTCAGCACGATCTGCAGCGCGCCGGGGATCAGTTCCATGAGGCTCAGCTGCACGATCACCGACAGCGCCCGGCTGCCGCGCTGGTTCGCGTTCTGGATTTCGGCGGGATTGTGCTCGACGAAGAACGCCGTGGTCTTCTTCAGGATGCGCTCGAAAAAGCGCGTGCTGGTGATGAAGCCCAGATTCTCCGAGCTCATGAACGCCAGGTACTGCACCACGCGTTGCAGTGCGCTGGAGAGGCCCAGCAGCACCGCGTAGAGCACGAAGCCCGGGATCAGCGCGTGGACCACGTCGCGGTGCGACAGCGCGTCGATCAGGCGTGAGAACAGATAGGGGGCGGCAACCGCGCTCGCGCTCGACAGGATGACGACCGCCACGACCGTCAGCAACATCAGGCGATCGGCCTCCCAGTAGGCCCGCAGGACCTCGGTGATCGGATGCGACGCACGGGTGTCGTTCATGGCGGGATGAACCGGGCACGGCGCAGCCCGGTTGGCGGCGATGGGCGAAAAAGTCTAACAGAGTGAAAGGCGTGGCGTCGTTCGGGCGGGATGGCGGCGGTGTTGCGCGGAAGAAAGCCCGCGGCTCCAGAATGCGCGAAGGCCAAACCTGACGGCTCCAAGCGCAGCCGACGTGATCGCCGCGGGTTCTGCCTGACGGTCGACGTCGTGAGAATGTGTCGAATCGTGGCACCATGAAATGCGGTCATCATGGGCCTACCCATGGAGCCGCGAACTTCCTATCGTGAGACCTGCGACGCGCCGGCCGGATCGGCAGCGCACCCTCTTCTCCTCGACAGGTCCGCCAACATGAACGCCAACGACACCGGACTGACCGTACGCGCGGTCACGGAACACGACTACGACCAGTGGCTGCCGCTGTGGGACGGCTACAACCGCTTCTACGGCCGCTTCGACGACACGGCCCTGCCGCTGCGGGTCACGCAACTCACGTGGTCGCGCTTCTTCGACGGTTACGAACCGGTGCACGCGCTCGTCGCGGAGCGCGCCGGCAGGCTCGTCGGACTCGTGCATTTCCTGTATCACCGCAGCACGACGCATATCGGGCCGACCTGCTACCTGCAGGACCTGTTCACGCTCGACAGCGAGCGCGGCGAGGGCATCGGCCGCGCGCTGATCGAAGCCGTGTACGACGCCGCGCGTGCGCATCGCGCCGAACGCGTGTACTGGCAGACACACGAGACGAACCACACGGCGATGCGGCTCTACGACACCGTCGCGGAAAAAACGGGCGGAATTGTTTACAGAAAGACGCTGCCGCGCTGAGTACAGTTAGTCGGGTATTTATCCCCCGCTCATTCGACGCATTGGCGACCCGCCACGTGCGCGAGACCGTCGGTGGACATGTGCCGTCCCAACCCACGGTAGCCCGCGGGATACGAATTCGTCCTTTCACTGGATATTTGTATCCCCAAGGACACCATTTCGATATGTCAGTTTTCGTCGCTCATAATGGGGCCAGATTAACCCTCTGGACTGGCCATTCCCCTGCTCTGGAGCTTCAAATCTCGGCTATACACTCCCCGCACGTCCAACGAAATCAAACGTCTTCGGTCTCATCCGCCGCCCTCCCCGTCCCCGGTTGTTCCATTGGCGTGCCGTTGATCGCAGCCACGAGCGCCAGCACCCCGCGTTTTTCACGCAGCTTCAATTCTCGGAAGCCCGCAAGCAGCAGTTCTTCGTCGCGGGTTAGCGCCAAAGTTCCGGGGTCGGACGTGCGGCCGGTAAGCAAATACTGGACATCTACACCCAATTCCGCGATCCCTACCAGATAACTCACATCGGGAAGTCTGGCCCCTTTTTCGTAGTTGACCTGCGCATGTTGTTGAACTCCTCCCGCCGCCGCGAATTCGGTCTGGTTCATCCCCAGTCGTTTCCGCTCCAGCCTCAGGCGTACAGAAAATATATCCAGTTGATTCATTTCCATTGACATATGCTCAATTGACTCATAACATGGCTGGTATGGTCGATCGGACACTGACGGTAGCGAGATGCATCTGACAATGCCGTCGCTCTTTCGCAGGAGGCGATATGACTTCCACCTATGAAATCTGCGGCGCACTCTCCGTTGTCGGTGGCTTCCGACGCAATCACGCGCAGCAGTTCGCGCAAAGCTTGCCCGCTTCCGCGACCGTGTACTGCGTCACTGACGCCGTCACGCATTCGGTCATGATCCGCGTTCGCGGTGCACTTACCGATCAAGAGGTCACCTCTATCGAAGGCGATCTGAAAGAATTCTCCCAGAAGTGGGCTCGAACCGCCGCCGTATTCAGTCGCATACGGTTCGGCGAACAATCCCTCATGCCCCTCGCGCCGGGCCGACACGTCGAACGGTTGCAGGATCCGGCGAAAGAATACGTCCGGCATCACACGCCTACGCCGCCGCATTCTGATAGTCAAAACACTCAGATACTGTCGGCTCCGCTCGGATGATCCGCCAAGGCTATCTAAAAGCTGAGATTTTCGCCCCAATCGGGACACTGGTTTCCCCCCAACCTCTGGAGGTTCGCAATGGAAGAGCCCGCACCGTACAGCCTCTCAGGCGCACTGCCCGTCCAAGACGACTTGAACGATGAACAACTCGATCGGGTATCCCGGCACCTGAGCGGTATCGCCACCGTGTACGTGAAACACGACACCGTAGCGCATACCGTTTCATTGTGCATCTCGGGTACGTTGATGCGTGACGATGCGCGTTACATCGAACAACGCATCGAACGCTTCGCCGAGGAGCATGCTCGTGCGGCCTCTATTCTACTTAGCGAGTGGAACGGTGTGACGAGCGAGCTTGTTGTCGGAATGAACTGGGACGCCCAGTGCCTCATCAAGCTGGCAGCGATCCAGGAACAACTTGGAAAGCTTCCGGAACGATATTTCGATTTTCTCTTGCGACTGGAACCCGCGGGTGCACCAGCGCGTGGCAAGCAGTTCTTGTCGGTTTCGATCGAGACCAGCGACGAACAGCAGGTTGTGTAACGCAAGATCAGCGTTACAGATACTCCGCGCGAATAAGATGTCGAGGTGCCGAAGCACGGCGTTGGCTACCGCTCATTTAGCAGGGGGCCGCCCGATAAGTCGGTAAACCATCCGAATTGAAAACCGCGCGAAACATCCGCGTCGCCGCTCATTCGCATGCGCTCAAAGCAGTGGCCGAGCCTTGATCCAGAGAAACAGCGGCACGCGCGCCCACTGTTTCAGTTGCTCCGTATCGGCATGATCGGGCGGCGGCTCGCGCAGCGACACGATCGCAAACCCGGCCGCTTCCAATGCCTCCATGTATGCCTGCAGCGGCAGCGACCAACCCGCGAAGTGCATCGACAGCCCGTCGCGCGTTTCGACGCCATCGAAATGCTCGCGCCCGAAATAGCTGCCCTTCAGCACGAACGGCGCATCGTGTTGCGGTCCCGCGAAGCCACCGCGATCGCGGAACGGATGCACGAGCGAGATGAACAGCGTGCCGTCCGGCTTCAGCACGCGGCGCGCCTCGTTCAACGCGCGCTGCATGTCGTCGAGATCCATCAGCACGTTGTACGCCATCACGAGATCGAAGCTGGCCGCGTCGAACGGCAGCGACGCCGCATCGGCCAGCTCGTAGCGATGCGCGGAATCCGCGTGACGCGCGGCGTCGAGCATCGCGGGCACCACGTCGGTCGCGGTCACGTCGTAGCCGAGCGCCTTCAGCTCGCGGCTCACGCGGCCTTCGCCACAACCGATCTCCAGCGCGCGGCCGGTGTCGCGGCCAATATAGGCCGCGAGCCCCGCGCGGTATTTCCAGAACGCGTCGTGCCCCGGCTTGCCGGCCCAGTCGATCCATTGGTCGGCGACTTGCGTCCAGTGTTCGGTGATGGCTGTCGTGTCGGTCATGTGCGCTCCCGCCCGGTGTGCGTCGTTGGCTCAGGATGCGCATGGTAAGCCGAAGCGGCGGAACGCGTGAGCGGAGTACGCCGCTTTGCCGGTTTCCGTTTCCGGCCACGACGTTCTACAGTGACATAAAACAATCTGCGCCGTTGCACGTCGCCGCCGCCCGACGATACGCACCCGATTCCGAGGACATCCCATGCCGAGCATCCTGGCCGCGCCCGCCACTCTCCCCCCGAGCCCCGTCGCGGCAGAAACGCGCATGGTGCACGACGTCGCGACGCTCAAGCCGTCCGACTACCGTGCGGCGGACGGTGCGTCGTGGGTCATCGCCACCCTCACGCCGGCCGCGGACAGCGGCGCGAACGTAACCGGCACGACGTACTTCGACACTGCGAAAGGCCAGACCGTCCCGGTACCCGACGCGCGGCGCCGCTATGCGAATCGCGGCACGTGGCAGGTCGTCGCGAGCTCGAGCCCTTCCGTACCCGCCACCGGACGCTACGACTGGCTGACGCTCGCGTGGCTGCCGATCAACCGGCGGCCGCTGCCGCAAACGCCCGAGCACCTGTATTCACCGTTCATTCGCGGCGGCACGATCGTGTATCGATGGAATCCGGCCGCGGAAGGCGGCGAGCAGTTCGGCAACGTGCGGATGATCTTTCCGGAATGGACGCAGCAGGTGGCCGATGCGTTGCGGTCTGCGACAGCAGCGTCACCGGACGGGGCCAACGCGTCGTCTGCACCGCCACCGCTCGATCGCCTGAAAGCGGACACGAATCCGATGACCGCCGTGCTCGACTTCAGCGATGCACTGCGTGACGAGCCGGTCGAGAAGGTCGTCGCGCAGCTGCCGGGCCTGCTGCGGGTGAAGGATCTGCACGAACTGTCGGCGATCGTGTTCCTGTGCCTGTCCGGATCACGCGCCGAAGACCGGCCGCGCTTCGCGGAAATGATCCACGAGTCGATCGCATCGACCGACGACAGCGCGCGGCTGCTTGCGATCGCCTATGGCGCATTCGCCGCCGGCCGGGCGCGGCCTTATCCGTTCAACGATGCGGGGCAGACGGCGCGTATCAACGACGTATTCGGCGCGTTGAAGCAGCGGACGGCGGCACTCAACGTGCCGGTTGTGGAAGGGTCGCCTTGGTATGAGTTCTTCACCGCGTATCGGCTCGGCGGGGCAGTGTCGGGAAACCGCCCATAACGGGCAGCGGCACAACAGGCACGGTCAAACCGTCGCGCAACAGCCGCGTCGTCGCCCAAACTCGCCGCCGCCCGCCGTCTGACCCTCGCTAAGACCCGTCCTACGCAAACACCTGCGTGAATCGGCCCCGGCCGAATGATCCAGAAGGTGCTGCGTCTTACCATGGCATGACGCACCAACGACCGGCCGACCGACGTGTCGTTCGCGCCTCCGTCCGCCCGCTCCGTCGCACCTGCCACCGGCCCCGCGCGATTCGTTCGCGATCTGCACAGAAGATGTTCACCCGGCGGTGACGCGATTTCGACCCGGCCTCCCTATAGTTCGAACCACTCACTTTCCACCAGGAGCACACACATGTTTTCCTTCTCGATCCGCAACCTCGCCCGCTATGCCGTCCTCGCGTCGGCCGCCACCATGCTGCCCGCCGCCGAAGCCGCATCCAGCCTGCCCGCGACGCCGACGATCCGCGCAATGGCCGGTGCGCAGCCGATCGACCATCTCGATCCGAAGACGACCGCGCTCGTCGTCATCGATTTCCAGAACGAATACCTGAACGGCAAGATGCCGATCGCCGACGTTCAACAGGCGATCGCCAACACGAAGCGGCTGATCGCTTTCGCCGATCGCAACGGCATGCGCGTCTACCAGGTGCAGCACATCGCGCCGGCCGGTTCGCCAGTGTTCGCGCTCGGCGGCAAGACCATCGAGTTCATTCCCGAGATGAAGCCGCGTGCGACGGACACCGTCGTGCAGAAGGAAACGGTGAGCGTGTTCGCGAGCACCGATATCGACAAGCGCCTGAAGGCAGACGGCGTCAAGACGCTGGTGATCGCCGGCCTGATGACGCACGCGTGCGTGGCCGGCGCCGCCCGGGATGCCGCGCCGCTGGGCTACAACGTCGTGGTAGCATCCGACGCGTCTGCCACGCGCGCCATCGTCCGCGCTAACGGCCAATCGATCGACAAGGACACGCTGCACCGTGCCGCGCTTGCCGAGATCGAAGACACGTTCGGCGACGTGAAAACGACGGCCGACATCCTCGCGCTGCCGCTGCGCTGATCGCCCGTCGTGCCGCGCCGGCCCTGGCTGGCGCGGCGAATCCGGAAACCTTCCTGACCGCGCATCGGAACCCGCCATGGATCAGCTGCTCGCGATGCGCGTCTACCGAAACCTGGTCGAAGCCCGGGGATTCTCGGCCGCGGCCGATCGCCTCGACACGACCCATTCGACCGTATCGCGCCAGTTGAAGCTGCTCGAAGCGAGCCTCGGCGTGCAACTCGTCAACCGCAACACGCGGAATTTCTCGTTGACGCCCGCCGGCGCGCGCTACTACGACGCATGCGTCGACATCCTCGAACGCGTCGCGGCGGCATCGGAAGACGTGACCGACACGCCTGGCCAGCCGTCGGGCGTGTTGCGCGTCAGCATGCCGCTGTCGGTCGGCACGCTGGAGATGCCCGCATGGTTGCCCGCGTTTCGCCGCGCGTACCCGGACATCCAACTCGACGTGTCGTGCAGCGACCGCTTCGTCAATCTGATCGGCGAGGGGTTCAACGTCGCGCTGCGCATCAGCAGCGGCCTGCCGGACTCCGACCTCGTCGCGAGAACGCTCGCGCTATCCGATGAAATTCTCGTCGCGTCGCCCGACTATGTCGCGCGTCGCGGTCTGCCACGCACGCCCGCGCACCTCGAGAAACATGACTTGCTCGCCTATAGTGGAAGCGACGACCGGACGAGCTGGCGCGCCACGCCGCCGCGCGGTGCACCCGTCACGATCCGGCTCGACGGCCCGCTGCGCATCGACGCGATCACCGCGCTGCATGCGGCAGTGATCGCCGGGCTCGGCATCGCCGCATTCACGCACCATACGGTGCGGGACGACATCACGCACGGGCGGCTCGTCCCCATCCTGCCCGGCCATACGCTGGCGAAACGCCACTACTACGCGCTGTATCGGAAATCCCGGCATGTAACGCCCAAGGTGCGCACGTTCGTCGATTTCGTCGCAACGCTTTACGACGCGCACGCATGACGCGGCGGCGCGTTCGCGCCTGCTGCGCCGTTCAGGCCGTCAGCCGCAGCGGCCGCCGGCGCGATATTCAGTCGATCCGATTCGGGGAAATCGCGGCTCACGTGATCGAGCTCGAAAGAAAGCCATGGTCGACACGTGCCGAATCGATTTTCGATCTATTCGACCTTTTGAATCGCATCGTCCCGTGCTAGATTTCCGCCCGGCCACAGAGCCATCTCAAATAACCCGAACTAAAAAAGACCAAATCATGAAATCTGTATTCCGTCATGCCGCACTGGCACTGGTAACGATCGGCTTCCTGTCAGGCTGCGCGAGCAGCGTGACACGCGACGCCAGCGATCAAGCGGGGGCCATCGCAACGGCGTCGACGCCCAAATTCGGCTCGAAACCCGTGATCGTGCAAGTCACGCTCGACAACGCCGCCCAGGAAGCGCTGAAAGACAATCTGAAATTCAGCCCCGAGAACCTGAAAGGAAAAATCGAAAGCGCACTGGCCGCACGCAAGCTGCTGGCAAAGGCGGATTCGACCGATGCGATGCACCTGAACGTGGAAGTCACCGGCATTCGCGTGCGCTCGAGCTTCTCGGCCGTCATGTTCGGCTTCATGGCGGGCAACGATCATGTCGATGGCACCGTGACGCTCGTCGACGCCGACAATCATCAGGTCGACCGCTTCAAGGTGTCGGCTTCGTATGCGCTCGGCGGCATCGCCGGCGGCATGGACGATACGCGCATGAATTGGCTCTACGAGAAGTTCACCGAGAAGACGCTGACGACGCTCGAACCGGCGGCTGACGCGCAACAACAGGCAGACGCCGCGCAGGCGAAGAAGTTGTAATCGTCGACGCCCGACGGGCCGCGCATGCGCGGCTCGTCGGGCGGTCACCCCGGCGCGCGCCGCTTCGACGACGAAGCGGATATCGAACGGGGAGACGTTCAGCGGGCGCGTTCGTCCTTCAGCATGCCCTTCAGCAGCAGACACGCGCCCCCACCCACCGCGCTCACGCATGCGACATAGCCGAAGTAAAGCTGATAGCCGCACATGCCCGGATACGCGGTGGTCAACCAGCCGTTCAGCAGCGGCAGGAACACATCCGGCGAATAGCCGAGCAGCGAGATGATGCCGATCGCGAGCCCCGTGATGCGGGCCGACACGTCGCAGCGTTCGAGCACGCTCCAGTAGAGGCCGCGCACCGCATACGTCAACAGGCCGATCACGATCACGACGCCCACGAGCAGCGCGATCTGGTCGAGCGACGGAAACACGATCAGCCCGACGAACGCGAGCGCCGCGCAGAACAGCGCGCCGCCGAGCACGTTCAGTGTGCCGATGCGATCGCCGACGAAGCCGCCGCCGATGCCGCCGATCGGCCGCATCCACAACTTCAGCGACGCGATGAAGCCGGCCGCGACGATCGACATGCCGACGCCCTTCTGCTGCAGATACGGCGTAATGCTGTAGGTCGCCCGCGACAGGTGGTAGCCGCAGAACACGATCAGCGCGAAGACCCGCAGCCGGCGATTGCGCGCGAGCGTGAGCAGGTCGCGGCCGAGGTGGCCTTTCTCCGCTGTCACCGCATCGTGCGCAGCCGCCCCGCCCGCATCCTTGACGAACAGCAGCAGCGCGCCGAGCGCGATGCATACCGTCGAATAGCCAACGACCACCTGTCGGAAAGCGCCGCCGTGCGACACGCCGCGCGTGTCGACGAGCCAGGCGAACAGCGCAAGCGACGCGGTCGCCAGTAGCGCCTCGATCAACCCGCGGCCGCCGTCGAGAAACCCGAAGAACCGACCCTGCTCGCTCGGCCGCGCGATCGTCTTCACGCGCTTGATCACGGACGCCCAGAACGTCAGGCCCGTCGTCACGCCCCAGCCGCAGAAAATCGCCATCAACGTCGCATACGACGGCGCGCTCGCATTCGCATACCAGAACCCGAGCGCGCCGGTGCCCACGAGCGAGAAGCCGATCAGCCAGCGCGGCGGCAGCCGATCGGCGAGCCAGCCGCTCGGCAGGTAGCAGACGAGGAAGGTGGTGCCGAGCGCCGAATAGAGATAACCGAGCTGCGTGCGCGTGATCTGGAACAGGTCCAGCATCGTGTCCTGGTAGAACTGGCGCAGGTACAGCATCGGGTAGATCGCGCCGGCGGCGCAGACGAGCAGCGCAAGCTGAACGTAGCGGCCAGTGGACGCAGTGGTGGCGGTGTCGCCGGGGGGCGCGGTGCGCAGCGCCGCGTCATGGTTCGTCATGTGTCTCCTCCATCGGGTGATCCCCGCCGGCCGCTGGCCGGCTTAATGCAATTCATGCAATGCGCGAGTGAATGCCCGGTGCTCGCATCTGGCAGCGGTCCTATTCCGTTTAATCAGCCGACATGAGTCGGTTCGCGGCCGCGCCCACCGGCCGCCACCAGGCATTCACGCCCGCACGCTTGACGACAAAAAATCGGCCGCCCGGGGAGAGCGGCCGCCAAGGAGAGATCCCTGTATGGGATGCCGGCGGATACCACTCCGGACCGGCCTGGGTATTGTTGACGAACGCCATTCCAATGACCATCAGACCGGTCTGAATTGCAGCCTGCCCGCCTGAAAATCACGGCGTCCCGAGCCTGCCGACTCCATCGAATCCGCAACGCGTCGTTACGTTCTCGACGGGAACCCCCATACGCGGCAACCTGTCGAATCGCCGCACGACCGTCGACGGCTTCATCGCCGTGGCGGACAATCACTTCTCCTCCTTCGCTCGTCCACGTCCAACTGTTCCTTTTCATGCTGAGCATCGGTCCCTTCTCGATCCGAGTCGTCGCGGTAGCCGCCGCCGCGCTGGTGGCGTGGCTCGTCGCGCGTTTCATCCAGCGCCGCCCGCCTGACGGGCATCACAAGACGGCATCGAGCTTGATCCTCGACGTGCTGCTGCTCGGGCTGATCGCCGCGCGCGTCGGCTATATCGCGCGGTGGTGGAGCGACTATGCGGCATCGCCGCGCTCGATCGTCGCGCTCGGCGACGGCGGCTTCGACTGGCGCATCGGCCTGGCGGCCGCCCTGGTATTCGCGGGTTGGCGCCTGCGCCGCTTGCCCGCGCTGCGGCGACCGGTGCTGGCCGGCATCGTCGCGGGCCTCGGTGCGTGGGGCATCGCGCAAGGCACGCTGGCGACGTTGCAGCAGAGTGCCCCGCCGCTCGCCGCGATGCAGCTTCAGGCACTCGACGCGACGCCCGTGTTGCCTGCGAGTTTCGTCGGCAAGCCGGTCGTCGTGAACCTGTGGGCGACATGGTGCCCGCCGTGCCAGCGCGAAATGCCGATCCTCGAACAGGCGCAGCGTGACCATCCTGGCATCACGGTGCTGATGATCAACCAAGGCGAAAATGCGCAGGCCGTGCGCGCGTTCCTCGAACAAAAGGGCCTGCGCTTCAATCACGTGCTGCTCGATCCGTCGTTGCACGCGATGCATGCCTATGGATCGCGTGGACTGCCGACCACGCTGTTCTTCAACGCAAAAGGCGAACTCGTCGAATCGCACATGGGCGAGCTGACCGCCGCGCGGCTGAAGGACACCGTCACGCAGCGCTTCGGGCAGTAATGCCCGGTGGCTGACCGGAAAGCGGCACGACGCCGCTTCGTCACATCCGCGCTTCGACCACGGCCAGCCGGTACACGAAGACCGATCCGATAGGCCTCATCGAAGGCGTCAGCCCGATCGTGTCCAACTTGCGCGACGGCCTGCACATCGGCCAGGAGACGGATGCCATCACGCCATATCTGTATGCGGCGCTCCGCCTGATGGCATCGCCGATGTGGCATCGGCCTACGCCGAAGGGCTCGACAAGAGGCCGCGTGGCTTCAACGCCGGACCAGAGAATGCGCGCAAGCAGATGCAAGCACTGCATGCGTCAGCACGAACGGCGCCGGCCTACGTCGTGGGCCGGTCAGACAGACGGACGCCTGCGCTTCACCCGGTGCCAATAGCCGGCGGCACCGCCGCACGACACCCGTGAACCATCAGCGCATGCACGCTAAGCGTAGTATCAGTCTCGGTCAAATGGCGGATCAGGTTCCGTTGGCCTGTCATCGACACTGCGCTGTCTTCCCGTGAAGTGGGCGATATACCTGTGCGCGACGGGGCGGTCACGATGTGAGCACTCGGTGGCCGGCTCGAGTCGGGTAGCGCCGGGATCCAATTGCCGTGCCGGCATGTGCTGCACAAAATCCACAATATCTATTGCCATGGTTCGGTCTTCAGGGATACCGGAATGTGCCAATGCTTGTGCGACCCCGCGCCAGACTGCCAATGTTTCGATATGTGCGTCCCATAACACCATTGTTGCCCGCTCATCGAGCACTGATAGGTAAAAGCGTGGGGCAACTCCACGAGACTGCATCCGTACAACGGCCTGCGTCCGAAAGCGTTGTGTCTCACCGCGAACCAGCCTCGGCGTTGCGTTGGCGTCGACCCCGTGTTCGCGCAACTGTCGCGCAAACACCTCGCGCCATGTGCGCAGATCCCGCTTGCGCGGATTCAGACACCGCCCGTCAGGACCACGCACCCGAACACACAGATGTACGTGCGGATGCGGTTGGTCATCATGCTGTGCGAACACGTACGATCGTCCGTCGCCGAATATCTCGCGCGCGAATGCCCTTGACGCCTCTCGGACGGCCGCGCGGTCCGTGCCCGCTGGCATTGATAGCATCAAATTGAAGGTTTCCCGGCGCCGGCTCTCTTCCGGCATCCCCCAACCACCCCACCGCCATTCGTCAAAAAGGTCCTGCAGGGCAGCGTCTCCGACCAACACGCGCGCGTCCTGGTCTTCCAGCTCGACATGGCCATCGCGTGAAATATATTGCAGATGTCGCCGCACCGCACCCATGCCCTGTGCGCCTGACGCTCTGTTGGTAATCTTGACCATGACCTCGGGCGCGCGTCGAAGCGTCAAAGCCAGCCGTTCGCGCAGACGCAGCGCATCGCGCGGCAATGCCACGCCGGGCAGATGCGGGGCGCGCACATGCCGCAGCGGCTCATGAAACAGTCGATCGCCCCAGTTGACGAGCAGCGCATCGACGTACTGTCTGGGAAACGGCATCTCAACGGCTCCATCGGTCCAGATTGGTTTGCAGCAACTGTGCGACAAAACGCAGATGTGTGAGGATTACGGCGCGCAAGTGCTCCCAATCGGACACGTGATGGCCCTCGCCCGTGTTGCGAGCAAGCTCACCCAGCCCCGTACGAATCGCGGCGAGCTGCCGATTCGATTCCGCAAGCAGCATCATCTCCCGGTTTCCCAGTTGCGGCTCGCCGGTCAGATGAGCGCGAATTAACGCAGCAATCCATCGATTTGCGGTGAAACCCTGAACATGGGCCAGTCCTTTGATACATTCCAACTCGGCCGGCATAAGGCCTACGCCGATTCGTACAAACGGCTCACTCGGCGCCGAAAGTACTGCAGACGTGTCGGGCGGCTCATGGGCGATGTCCAGTGCTTCGGCCACGAGCCGCCTGATCCCCTCGCCGGCGCTCACCCCGTTCTGCACACATCGTGCCTGCCACAAGGGCTTTAGCGGACCCAGTTCGACCGCAATGCGCGCTCGGTTTCGCGATCCCATGTTCGTCTACCGTTCGCCAGGCAACGGCATGGCGGGTGCCTGATCGATTTCTCGCGACGGGGCAGACGATTGCTGATGTTCGACCTTTTCCGCTCGCGCGGACGGTGCCGCCGGATCGAACACGCGAGGTCGGGGAAGCTTGACGCCCTCGGCGTGAAGCGCGTCGAGCATGCGCACAGCGCGACGCTTAACACGATCGACCGAATGATCACTGAAACCCTGCTCGCGCATGGCCGCCACAATCACGGCGAGATGAATCCCATCGTCCTCCCATTTCGCGTGGCGCACCGATGCATCCACGGGACGGGCTGGACTCTCGTCACGGACACTCCCAGGCGCTGAGATCGCCGCTGCTTGTGGCTGCAGCGCAAGATGCTCGGAATCGCGATCGCGCGTGTGTTCAGTCGGCCCGTTCAACTCAGCAAGGCGTGCGAGCTCGGCAGGCTTCGGTGTGTACCCGCTTACCTCAATACCGATTGAAGCGGCCTGCAGCCATACTTCGCGGCAAAAAGCGCCGTGTCCCGACACGCGAATGCGCGTCCACGCCTTCGCCTGCACCAGATCCATCATGGAAGCAACAATGTCTGTATGAGTGTGCGTCGTGACGAGATATCGCCCCCGATCCTCGAATGCCAGCGAGTATGGAGCATCCTTCAGGAAATATTGACCGCCGGCGCGCAGGTAGCTTCGCTTAACTCGCTCTGGCGCGTCGGCGATCTGCGTGAACTTCGGCGCCGAATTTATCGCGCCGGTGTCGGACACACCGTCCGTGCCGGCGTCGTCTCGCCCCGCCTCGACGCGGCTGCCACCAGCCTGCTCTCGTAGCAGGGCGCGCGCCGCATCAAACTCGCTGCGCCGACGCGCAAGCATTGCGAGGTAGCCGAATTGTTGTACTGGAAAGTGCTCCGACGGGGGGCGTCGCGCTATGTCGACGTCCGGAGTCCATTCAGGCTCGATGGCGTTCATGGCGAAGCTCGCACTGCGTGCGAAAAGCGTCGGCGACTGGGCATCATCCATCATGTACCTCACCGGTTTTGGGTCGCGCAATGCTGCGCTGCGCGGCGTCACCATACATATTGATATTGCGGACGACCGCATCGCTACCGCTGCGGGTCATCGACGTCGCCACGCCCGTCCACTCGTGACCTGGCTTGCGCGAGCGCGGCTGCACGCGCGGCTTTCACGCGAGCCCATGACGCTGCATGCAGCGCATCGAGCTTCGCGTCCATGCCATCGAATCCCATTTCCCGCGCAGATTTTTTCAGCGACGCAACCGCCCGCTCAAGCTGATCGCGGGCTCGGTCCCACAGGTAGAGCTTCGCGCGCTCACCTTCGTAGACAATCTGTACGTCTGCGCCGTTTAGGCGATGGCGCTCGTCCATCCACCGCAACCGGTCCGACACGAATGTCATCTTCCTCTTCGCGTGAAATACCACGCTGCGTGGTGCCACCTCTTGAACAAGGAAATGCTCGGTATTGAATACCTCCCCGCGATAGGGGCCTCCGTTCTCTCGTGGTGTGGACATCCTCAGCGCAGCCCCAAAACGCCGCTCGGCCGCCAACTTGACGTCAGTGGGCACGGCGTCGAGCCCGTATATGAGTTCGCCTGCCGCATGACGTGGCCCACGGTTCGAATGCTGCCCCTCGCCCGTGGTTTCGGTAATTGAGCTCGCCGCCGGTTCGTGAGTGAATGCCTGTTTCCCTTCCTCCGGGGTCCCGGATGGCCGTGTCGACGCGCGATCACTACCTGAGCTGTCGACCTCGGCGTGCCGGCGCACGTCGTCCGCCGCCGTACCCTTGCCCGCCTTCCTCGATCCCATATCTCCGTCTCCCGTCAAGTTAAACGCCATACCCTCGGTTCGCGCTCGGCTCGCCTTGGCCTCAGTCGACGCAGGCGCTGGCGTATCGAGTACCGCACGCCGCAACAGCTCGCCGACCGCGTCCTTTCCGTCGAGCACCGCCATATCGTTAAAGTCGGTCGGCAACTGATTGGCAATACGCGCCCCTGATGCAAACCGAGGAGCGACCAGTCGTGCATGCGCATCGCGCGCCGCGTGCTCCGCATGCGCATATCCAGCACCAAGATCGGCCAGAATCACAAGCTCATCCTTCGGGTGCTGCGCGCGCCATACCGTTGCCACTTTGGGCAAATTTCCGCTCGACAAAGCCGCAAGCGTGTACCACCCTGTCGCCTGCAATGCCGATACGGCAGTCGCCACGCCCTCGGCAATCAGAACCGGCAAGCACGCGTCGCGTCGACACTGTTCGGGCATAACCGACCACCAGCCCCCTGCCTTCGCACCGCCTGCCAGTGACGATTTACGCCCTTCGCAATCGATCAGTTCGAGTGTCGAGATCTGATGACCGATACGAACAGGCACGATCAACACACGTCCCAAGAGAGCGGCGTCATTGGATTTCGGGGCGTAGCCGAGCAGCACGTGCAACTCTTCTGCCTCAAGCTCGCGCAGGGTCGGCAACGGCGCAATCTGCTTGCGCGTCAGATAAGGATGATCGGGCGCCACGGGCCGTGCCCAATGCCAGATACTCAGCGCCTCACGGGCGACGGCGGCGCGGCGAGCCCGACGCTTACGCTCGAGCGGGGCTTCGGCGCCCACAATGAGGGCACGCGCCGGCGCGGGCCGAGCTGCGACATCGCCAACGGCGCGCGAGCCGGCCAGATCGAACCCATGCTCGCGGGCCAGCCAAAACAGCGACGCAAGCGTTATCGCCCCACTTTCGCTCGCCGAGCGCCATGTCGCACGCGCCGAGCGTGCATCGTAATTTGGCGCCGTCTGGCTCCATGCATCCCACAGATCAAAACCTGCCTCGCCAAGCCCCTGCTTCACGGCGAACGCCATATCGACCCATGTCGTATAGTCGTCGGCCGGAATCGTCGCCAAAGCCGCGCGCACGCGATCCGCCTCACTGATATATGCAACGCTCATTGAACACCACCACTTGCCCGCGCAGCAGGACTCCAGACGCGTTTGCGCGAGCCCGCCTCAGCATCGGTCATGCCGTCTTCGTCACGCGCTAACCGACGTCCGGCGCGCGCAACGTCATCTGCCGGCACCCCCAGCAGCGTGAAATGCCGATCCACATATGCAGCGGCCTCCTCGCAACTGATATCGTCCAAAGCCTGCGGCAACTCGCGCTGATCCCAGGCGTGTACAAGTTCCAGATAGTCCGGTCGCACATGCGCCAGCTCGCCTGTCTGATCATCGACTTCGTCATCGCTCAGTTCGCGCAGTCGCTGCTCAATTTGTGCACCAAATCGCACGAGATCGAGCGCAGGCACCGTAGGCGCGGCCATCAACCGTGAAGTGAACGCACGATCGCGCCAGTAGCAGATCCGGTCCGCCAAAATCGGCCTGGTATTCTCGAGAAGAATGATTTCCTTGTCGCGATCGAGCTCCTTGATCTCTTGCGGCAGCATTAGCGCACGACGTTGATCGGAAAAGCTCTCGCTCGCACCGCTGCGCGCACCGAACATGCCATTCGATCGGCTCGTCGTGCGCGATTGCTCCGTGCGCGTGCCGAGCATCTCGGAGTAAGCATTGGCGTCCTTCTGTTCGCGCGGGGCGAAGAGGATCTGCATCGCGTGATTCGTGACAATGGTCCGCGCGTCAGCTCGGCCATAAACAGATTCGAGCTGGGAGTCGGATTGCACGATCGAGAGCAGGCGCAGGTTGTAGCCCGCCATATAGGCCACCGCACGCGCGATAATCTGGATTTTTCCGATCGCCGTCATCTCGTCAAGCAGCAGCAGGCATTGAAATTTCAATGCCGGATTGTCCTCTGCCAACTCTTTGGTGTTCAGATTCACGAGCTGCGAGAACATCAGATTCATCAGTATCGCCGCCTCACTTAAGTGATCGGGCGTCACGCCAAGATATACGGACATCTTGCGGCGTCTGACGTCTCGAAGATCAAAGTCGTTCGCGCTCGTCGCCGCGTCAACAATCGGGTTGGCCCAGATCGTCAGTGGCGCATTAAAAGTCGCCAGAATGCTCGCTAGGACCTTGTCGTCATTCGCGAGGAACCGATTCAGTGCATCAATACAGGCTCGGCTCAAGTACTGTCGATGCTGTATAAGCATCCGATTCAAGTATGTTTTGACCGGCAGACCATTTCCCGATGATTGCCGCAGTACCTCGCCCATTGTGATCGGGTAGTCGGGCACCCCGCTCGCGCCAGCACGACGGGCCTCACGCCAATCGCACAGCAGCAGGACCAGTCCCAACAGAAGGTTGCGTGCCTGGTCCTTCCAGAATTCGTCATGCCCGCCGGCCGGATACAACACGTAACCGATCGCCAGAATGTCGCCGACGCGAAACATGCCGTCTGCCAATACCGACAACGGGTTGTAGCGGTGCGTGCGGCCATCCCCTGCGAACGGATTGAACAGGTACACAGCGTGTCCGTGCGCGCGCCGGAAGCCCGCCGTGAGGCGAAAATTTTCCTGTTTGATATCAAGCACGACCACGGAGTCGGAATAGGTCAGCAGATTCGGAATCACAATCCCCACGCCCTTTCCTGAACGAGCGGGCGCGGCGAGTAGCACGAATTGCTGACCGGCAAAGCGCAGATAGCGGCCACGCCAACGGCCCACCACCAGCGTCGGTTGAGACTTCGCGGGTGCAATCTGTCTCATAACAGCCCCGCCCGACGAATCTCCGCCTCGTTCGCGAAGCGCGCGTCGCCATACAAGGGTCCGCGGCCGGCTTGTTCCAGCCACGCATACACGGCAAGCGCAGGGCCGCCGAAGGCGACGAGCAACCCCATGAGGCCCGCACCGAGCACACGTCGCCCCATATTCGGAAGACGGCCGTCGTACCATGCCCCTAACGCGTCAAGCCATGTTGACCAGCCTGCGCGGATGGGATTGCGGTGCATGCTTGCATACAGTACACATGAGGCCAACCATTCGGCTGCGGCCAATCCGGCGTATATCGCGATCGTGATGGCAAGCGTGAGAACCGTCACACGCCACGCTTGAGTAAGCGTCTCAGACACGTCATGCATCGCAGCACCTTTCGGCCTGGTTAAATTCGACGGCGGCCTTCTCGCGCGGGTCGAACCAGACTTCGGTCATCGCCCAGCGTTTGCCGACCTGGACACCGTGCGAGTCCAATACGGGCTGCGCCTCCATGTGCGCGATCACGTCGATGGTCAAGCGCAGCACGCGCTTGAGCGAAGCAATGTCCCAGGCGGCTGCCTCGGGATGCTCCTTTGCCATGAGCGCAAACCGCTCGATGGCAATGCCCGCACTGGACGCATGAAAACTCGTCATGGAGCCGGCGTGCCCCGTGGTCAAAAGCTTCAGGAAGTCGTACGCTTCAGCTCCTCGGAGCTCGGCAAGCAACACCCGGTCGGGACGCATGCGCATGGCGCAGGCAATCAAATCTGCAGGCGTTACGCGTGCGCGCCCCTGCGAGCCTTTGCTATAGAGCAGATGGACGCAGTTTTCGAGATGCCGAATGAACAGCTCGCGTACGTCTTCGATCGTCACGATGCGCTCGCTCGCGCTCAGGAATCGGCACAAGCTGCGCATGAAGCTCGTCTTGCCGGATCCCGTGCTGCCGACAATGACAATATTGCGGCGTGCTTGCACGGCGCTTTCGAAGAAGGCGGCAAAATCACGCGCTTCGAGCCGCTCGACGAGCATCCGATCGACTCCGCGCAACGCCAAGCCGGTCTTACCGAGACCGTCAACGTGTCGCCAAACCGTGTTCTCGAACATGCCGTCGGCGCGATGGCACTCAAGCGTCTTTTCATCCGCGCTCGGGCGCCTGATGGTGACCGATACCGTGCGCGACGGCACCACGGGCGGCACTACGAGTTGGAGGCGCGCGTTGTCTGGTAACAGCGCGGAAAGCAATGGATGCTCGGTCGAGACGCCCTGATTCGTCAATGTGGCAATCGCCACGGCGAACGCCATTAGTCGTTCGAAATCGAGTTCCGGTAAATCATGTGCCTGCCATCCCCGATGGGTTTCGGTCAAAATGCGCTGCGGTCGGTTGATCACGAGCTCCGTTACTGCCTCGTCGGCGAGTAACGGTGCGAATGAACGCATCAGCTCCGTCACCGATGCATCATCTGGTAACACCGGCATCGCATCGGCTACGCGATCGGTTTGCGGCTGAAGTGTTGCCTCGAACGCCTTCATCGCACACCCTCCGGCTCCAGTGCATAGACCGAGCTGAAATCCAGATCGCGAGCCAGGACAATCGTGAACTCGGTACCCTGATGTTGCCTGAGAGTTGGGGCAATATTGATGGTCTGATCGAGTACGCGCGTGGCCATGTCGTTGCCTTGCGCCTGTGTGTTCTGGTAGACAATCGTGCCGTTGCCATTGCCGCCGCGCGTGGCCAGATAACCGATTGCGTCTTGACTCAGTCCGAGCATCATGGCCGCGCCCACGCGCGCGCCCCAGTGATTATCGATCGATCCATCCATACCCATGCGGCCCAGCGCGTCGGCTACTGGCGAATCGATCTGTACGGTGACACCGTGCGGTGTAGCAATCCGTGCTGACAGAATAAATACACGTCGTTGCCCGGGCGCAAGATTCGCGCGATATTCGCAATTGATTTGCGAGCCGCGCTCGATGAGCACCACGTGCCCGTCGTCGGAATAGACGTTACGTGCGACCGTGCAAGTCGATATACCTGCTTGGGTGGAATCGAACGCGGTGTCGCCCGCGCAATCGATCTTCGTGCCCTGAGCGAGTAGCAAACTGCGGTTGCCGATAAACGCTGCCATCACCTTCGGCACGCGCGTCGGCGTGAGCGCCTGAGACAACGGCTGTGAGAAGGATTTCGCCCGCTCCTCGACCATACCGACAGTCGTATTCGACGGCTGCTGGTCCGCGTGCACGGGCAAAATACTGGGGGCAGCTGACTCACTCTCGCTCGCGTCTGCCATTTGCCCATTGCTGGCCCCCACGGCAAGCAACGGCGCGTCGTAGTAGCTGCGTACCGGTGCAGCACGATCACTGGACGGCGCAGCCTGTACCGCGGCCGGTGCTAACGTCGGTGTGGGCATTGCAGCGGCCGACGCAGACTCGGCAAATGCCGGCGCCTCGTCGAACACCTTTTCGTGTGCGCCTCGCGCATGGAGCGCACTGCGGCGCGAACGCACAGCATCGTCTCGGTGAGCGAGTACACCGTGAACTGTCCAGACTGCGCCTAGTAGTGCAAGTACGATGATCGCGAGCGGTATCAGCCAGTTGATGAACGATCGTCGCCCGAACCCACCTAGGCTGGGCATGCCGCGATCGAGCATGACAGACGATTCGGATCCCGTACCTGTATTCATATCTGCCTGGATGTCGCGACGGATCCTGTCGTCCGCCGCCGCGCCGTTGGGCGAAGTGTCCTCAGTCATGTTCGCGACTCCGCAGCGTGCGGCGCACGCCGTCGACCGTCACGCCGTGCTGCGGCGCGACACCATCAATGTCGAATGCGTCGTTCCACAAACCAACCGCCTCATCGCCCAGACGCAACACAAGTCGGCGGGCAAGCTCATGGACGACCACCACGTCGCGGTCCATGTGCTTGTCCACTACGCGTTCGGTGCCATCGTCCTCGACTCGGAAGATCGCGGGTATACGACGATTGTTGGGGATTCGAATGTACGTAAAGCGACCGTCATCCCATACTGCGGACGGTGCGATATCCTCGGCGTGTGGCATGATCTGCATCGAGTACGCGGCGTTACGCACGACAGACGGCTGAGACAGCCGTTGCTGCACACACGCCAAGCGCGCGGCAATAGACGCATCCGACGCAGCGGTGTCTGGGTACACGAAACTTACCCGGTACATCTCATGCGCGTTGCCAAAGCGTGCTTTCAAGGGCAGAACGAGAAGATCAAAGCTGTAGCTGCGCCGATCGGTCCGAACAATGAGATTCGTGTCATGAGCGGCGAGTTTCGGCTTCAGATAAACGTCATGGTCTCCCCGATTGGCTACCACATACCAGCCATCGCGGTCCCCTGGCGCAACCACAAGAATGTGCTCGGTCGGATCCAGCGCGACGTGGGTGGCAAAGCCGCGCTGCGCGATAATGCGCACGACTTCGTCCGGCACATAACGCACTTTGCGCACTCTGGCATCGCGCGTCCAGCCCGGCATGACGTGCGCGTCGACCGCTTGCGTCGCAAAGCACGCCAACAGGATCGCCACGATTGCGAGCGCATTCATTGGCCAGCTCCTGCACCGGGATGCAGAGCAGGTGGCGTATCCTCCGCATCTCGGCTGTACGCCGTCACCTTGAAGCCGAACGGATTCTCGATTGCCGAACGCTCCCGCACCAGCACCGTGGGACGGTAGGTAAAGGCGAGCGTAATCACAAAGCGCTTTGCTGGCTCACCGGTATCGATGCCGTTCTTGCGCACCGTGCGCTCCAGATGCACGACGGCATGCCCCGGCTCGTCGGGCACGAGCGTCGTCGATACTATTCGGGTGCGGTATTGTGTTGATGCGCCCAGTTGCTGATCCAACGCATTCGGACCGCTGTAGATTTGACGATATGCGCGCGCTACCGATTCGTCGCTCATCTCCAGGACGCGGTCGTAATCCATTTGCAACAGTCCCCAGTCGTAGCGCTCGCGAGTGCGTACATAGACTTCGACCCAGTGCTTGTCTTCGATCTCGCGCAGCGGTACGTGTTTTGCGTCGAGCACCTCGATGAGTTGCGCCTCGCCGGTGAGCTTGTTCACCTCGATAGGCAACGGCACCACGCGATAAAACGGCATCATCACGGCAAGCGCCGCTACAGAACCGATCGCGACAATAACGGCGGCAAACGCCACTTGCCATGCGCGACGCTCGGAGCATGCCTGCAACGCGGTGAGCGACGCCTCAAAATCAAGCGCGCGCCGGTAATCGCTTTGGTCGTTCACGGACAAGCTCCATCCACCGACAGGCTCACCCCCGTCGGCACCGGTGGTTGCTGATTGACCGGTACCCGGTGAGCCCCATCGGGAAGCGCAAGCCCGGCCGGCACACTGTTGCACCCGGACATCGACATGCTCAACTCGATAAGCACGCATATCATCCAGCGTCGCGTCATCGCAGTTCTCCTTATCGGCCAAATGTGACCGGCACCATCTGATCCTGGAGTCGACGTGTGTTGCCCGCTCGCTTCAGGAGCAGTTCAGTCTGCTGTTCGGCAATCAAGCGATCCTCGGTTTCCGCGAGCATCTTGAACATCTGCAACTTCGTCATTTCGTTGCCGACTGCCACGCTCTCCGACTGGATTCGTGCTTGCAGTTCCGCGATACCCTTCGGATCCCGTGTCGTATCGATGTGCTGCATCAGACGCTCAATCCGGTCGAGTTCGGCAAGCTCAGTCTGATATGCCTCCAGGCCAAGTGCCTTATCCTGAAATGGCTTGTTTAACGCACGCTGACAAATTCGCTGATCGATGCCACGCTGGTCTTCACAGTCGTAGAGCTTGCTTTGCGCGCGCAGCGCCTGAGCCGGACCAGTCAGCCCGGCATACCCGCCCTCGCGAATCGCGGCATACACGCTCTGCCAATTGCCCGGTAGCGCATTGACTACTCCCGGTCGGTCCAGCAACGCGCCAAAGCCGCGCGCGCCACTCATGGAGCGGTACAACGCCATCTCCTGCTGCACTTGTTGTTTGAGCTGCCCGACCATCGCGATCGCCTGGGCAACGTTCTTCTCGTCATAGACCGAATAGACTTCCGCATTTGCCGGCTCAATAAAAGACGCCGCACCCGCAACAACGGCGCCCATCAGCACGGTATGCGTGAATAGGTATCGCTTCATGGCTTCGTCTCCTGTTCAGTCGTGCGCACGGTCAAGCTGCTCGCGTGCAGCCCGTTGATAGGCGGGGGAGTGCGGCGAGACGGTGCTCACCAATCCGCCTGGCCTCGATATTCGACCGCCGGAAGATGCGCTTCGGTTTGCACCGCGCAGTGCGAAGGCCATCGCACCGGCCGCCTGTCTGGATGCGTAGCCGGCGACAAACGCTCCAAAACCCGAGACAGTCGCACCGCCCGCAAGCCCCGAAGCCACGGCCGGCAACTGCCACCCAATCATCGCCAGCAGCACGGACGTAACAAACATGCCGAAAGCTGCCGCCCACGGGGCGCTTGCTTGAAGTGCTTGACGGGCTGCAGCGGCCAGCGCATCGGCAGAAGCTTCCGGATCAGCAGTCGTTACTTGAAACGGTGCGAGGTTAGCCGAGAACGCCGCGAGCGCGAGACCGAGAAAAGCCACAACCAACACCTGCAACAGCGCATAGTTCACGAGCTTGGCAGTCCACGCTTCGAAAAATCGGACAGTAGGACTAAATGCTCCACATGTAATGAATATGGGACCCAACGCGAGTACAAGGTCGAGCAGCATGCGCGCCATCATCACTTCGACGCCGAGCACCATCAGAAAGATTGCGCCACCGAAGGCGGCAACCAGACCACAAGCGAGGTCGCCGATACCTGCGACGATGCCGCTCATGCTCAGACCTTCATGGGTCGCCTTGTCGAAATAGGCGTCGACCACGAGGTTAAGCTGCCGGTCATAGCAATCGAGCGTCCGGTAAATTCCCGCGGCATGCTCGCTTGCCTCGCTCGGTTGCTCAACCGACCCGCATCCAATATTTCCCGCGCCGGTGTGAACGGCTGCTGTCTGAATTGCCTGGGCGACGCCAGTTGTCGCCTCGCTCACGGAGGTGACGACCTGGGACTGATACAGACCCGCACTTAGCGCGAATGCGAGCGTGATGACGACTTTCATACCTCGCCAGGCAAATGCCGGCACCGGCTCGTGCGCCTCTCCGCGAATCACCGCCATGCCATACGCGAGAATCCAGATCACCGCTCCCGTGGTAGCCACGGGTACTAACGCGGACGACAACGCAGACGATGCATCACTCACGTACGTGTGCATGCCATTTTCGAGCGTACCGCCCACCGCGCTGAAGAGGCCATTCATAGAACACCACCTTGCACGTGTGTAGCGGTGCTCGACAATGAGCTTTGAAACGCACTCGTCTGGCGCCGGCGAGCGGTCAGGGCATCATGAAAGCGCGGCAACCACACATCGGGGTCGTCCCCGACCTTGGCTCGGATCGCATTGAGCAACGCAACGTTGTCTGACGTGCCCGACAGGACATCGAGCACGTCACCCAATCCCGAGAGATCGAGTCGCCCGATTGCCGAACGATGACCCTGCTTGACCAAGAACAACCGGCTATGCTCGCCCATACGTCTCACAATGTTGAATTCGGCTTCGGTCAGCTTGAAACCGTGGACATAATCATCGTGGTCCGCGCTCGGGTTGGGCAGGAAGAAAAACGTAGCCGTCTGCTCCACGAGCGCACGAGAGATCGGACTGCTCAGCACGTCCGCAGGCGACTGGGTGTCGAAGATACCCAGTCCGTTTTGCTTTCGAATGGTCTTTTGCTTGTCGT
This sequence comes from Burkholderia sp. HI2714, assembly GCF_002223085.1. Taxonomy (NCBI): domain Bacteria; kingdom Pseudomonadati; phylum Pseudomonadota; class Betaproteobacteria; order Burkholderiales; family Burkholderiaceae; genus Burkholderia; species Burkholderia sp. HI2714. The sequence goes on from NZ_NKFM01000057.1 coordinate 65,661, forward strand.
TGGCAAACTCGCTGAACACCGGATCGCGCAGGCGCTTCCAGAATTCGGTCATCACATAGATGAAACGCCGCCCATCGATCAGGCGTTCGGTCAGATGCAGCAGCACCATCGTCAGTGGCGCACATACCTCCGGATCGTCGAGCAGTTCTGTGTCGTCAAAGCCGAACAATTGGTGCGCATGTAGATCAATCAGGTCAACCGGGTTATCAAGCACCCACCCGAGGCGCCCGCCGGCGCACCATTTGGCAAGCCGCGCATGAAGACTGTTATCTCCAACGTTTGGCAAGAGTTGCCTGACCATGGACAACCGACGCAGCGATCGATCCATGCGTGCGACCTCCCGGATCGCGCGAGAAATATCGAGCTCATCCTTCGCGGACAGCGGTACTCCGTTGTCGACCAGCTTGCACACAAGACGCATCCAAAAACTGTGTGTCGCCTCGCCCACCTCCAACTGGAACGGGTTCATGCCGGTGGGTGCGCCACGGTGAAATACCGTGTACTGACCACCCATAGCGCGAATCCCGATCTCCGCTCCTCGGTCCTTGTCGAAGAGCACGCCCATCACACCGTACTTCATTGCCATCGCGAGCAGGAACAGTTCAAGCACCGTCTTGCCTGCACCTGCTCGGCCGATGATCTGCGTGTTGGCAAGCGCCTTCTCGTCGTTTGAGTCGACTTTCTCGGGCGTTGCGTGAAAATTGAGATAGAGCGGTTGCCCGCTGGGCGTTTTGACAATCGTGATAGCTTCGCCCCACGGATTGCCATCTCGCTTTCCAGTCGCGAAATTATGCAAACTGGCCATCGCGCAAAAGTTGCGTGACGTGAGCTTCGCTTCTCGCGGTCGGTATCGCCAGTTGCCGGGGCACTGCGCGAACCACGCAGCATCGGCGACCAGATCAATGAGCGCACTCTGAAAGCCGGCGTCTGCAAGCTTCGTTCGCGCCTGAGCGACATGCCGCACTACCTCGTCCAAGGTATCTCCCAGCACAGCCAACGTGTAGTGGTACTCGCCCAAAACGAAATCGCCATTGACGAGATCGTTCGCGGCTCGATCCATTGCCTCGATCTGCGAGACAGCAACGTCATCTCCCGCAATCAGTTGGTTGCGCTGGCGCTCGAGTGCCTCCTTGGCACTGGGACGGTCGAGCACGGTAAAGCTTTGCGTTTCGATGTACTCGAAGTCGCCGTAGAGCAGTCCATTGAGCATGCCTGGCTCGGTTTGCTCCGGATAGTCCTTCAGGTCGAGCAATGCCGCATAGCGGGTGCTCGTAGGTGTGCGGATCTCGAGCTTCTCACGGTGGAAGAACAGGCGTGAGGTTGGTAAAGTGTCGCAAATTCGACTGGATCCAACTGGTACCGCCTCCCACGTTCCGTTCACCAGGTAGCCAAGCATCTCGAGCGTGGCGGAATAGCGACCGAGCCGCTTGGTCAATGGATCGCAGCGTTCATACACACTGAGCGCACGCGGCGACCACGGTTTGAGACCAGACTCGATCTGCGCGGCGATATCGGCCAACGCACGCAATGCGTCTTGCTGATCGCGCTGAATATCGTCAAGTGTACGGCGTGCCGCACGGCTGAACAGCCGCCCCAATCGCGTCCGGTGAGGACGATATACGACGCTCACGTAGAGCTCGTTGGTCATCATCGTGTAACCGGCAAAGCTCGCGTAGTAGCGCTCCGCCAAGTCCTGACAGAACCGGTTGGCATAGGTCGTCTCGAACCTGTCCGTAGTACCCCGCCGCAGCCGATGCGTCCATAGCGCGACGTGGCCACCCGGCAGATTGCGCACCAACTGGTTGAAGGTGACATGACGCGCGAGAATATCGGCAGGATCGGCCGTCTCGAATGCAATCCCGGGGACCTTCCAGATTTGTATATAGTCACCCTCGCGCGTGCGAATCACGCGGTCCGTGACATGCGACGAAAACGGGATGAAATCTGCGAGCACCACTTCGCGCGGTACGAGGGTTGCATGTGCCGACGGTGTTCTCATGTCACCCTCGCGCCTTAAACCGGATCGGCGCATAGGCATGCGCGCCCCAGAAGCGCCGGTTGCGCTGACGCAGTCTCATTTTCACGCGTAGCATGCGCTGTGCAAGACGTTGGTCGTCCTGGCGCGCAATCATGCGCATCGTCGCGAATACGGGAATGATCAACAATACGATTGCAACGCCCAAAGGCGCGCTCGCCATCAATACCCAGACTGCCGGGATCAGCATGCCGCCACTGACCATCAACAGCGGGACAAGTGGAACGCCCCATAGCATCGCTGGCCGCGTGCAGCCTTTGAATACGGGATCGGAGAGTGTGTCCACAATCAGCTCCGTGTTCATGTTAGGCCGTCGGAATCAACATGCCAGCAATGACCGTTGCGCAGCCAACGAAAAGGCCGCCGATGAAAACATGCGCGATATCGCCAAACCGGGCGTGCTGGAACATCATCTTGAAGCCGGCCCAGATGATGGAAATTGAACACACCACCCCGCCCACACCGAGCAACGTGTTCTGAATAGTGATCAGCAAGGTATTAACCTGACTGAGTTGCGCAGAAGCCGTGGGGGCCGCCACGACAAGCACGCTGAGCACGGCGATGCGGCGCCAATTTAATGAGATCCACGCAATACGTGCTTTTCTCAATCTCACATCGCTCATATTCATTAGTTGTACTGATTTCATAATGCACTCCATTCAGCCGAATTCCACCTGCCTTGCTCAGAAGATCACGGCACTGTTTTCAGTTCCACCGTCATTTGAGCTTCGCGCTGCGTCACCGGTCGGGGGCGAGGGCGAAGGAGCCACAGGTGTCGAGCGCCCGCGGCTCTCAGCCCGGGATCCAGTCACACGGTCGGGTATTACTGGAATCGGCTTTACCGATGACGACAGCGCAGGGACGATCGTGTCGTCCGACGCCGCGGCCTCCACGATCCGCCGTACATACCCGACGCGAAAGTCGGTTTCGAAATTCCCGCTCGCATAGCACGACAGCGCTGCGCGCAACGCCTCTTGTGGATCGACATGAATGACGCGAGCCCGCATGAAGCATGCTCGAAGAATTGCCGCACCAGCGCTCAGGTTCCGACAGACGTCGAAGACGGTCCTCGCGGTCAAATCGTAACGAGACCAGTTTTCGCGATTGATTTGCGTGAGGCCGGCGCTGTAGTTCCATCCTGCCGCTTGCAATGCCTTGACCGTGGCGATCGCTTCGTCCTCGCGCCGAGGCTGTCTCACCAAACGGCCATGGACAACACCGATTGCATAGGGATTGAATCCCGATTCGATCCGAACAACGGCAGCTAAAGTCTGCGGGGCGACTGCGGGCGCACACTGCTGAGCCATCGCCACGAAGTCTTGCGTGGTCATCGCCCATCTCCGCTCGCGCAGCCCGCGCTGATATTATCGCGTCGACATATCATCAATACGGACGGACCTGCCATCCGCATGGCAGTCGCACTCTCGGCTCGGCCGCGAAGCGATATCAGGCCCACATTGTCGTGCACACGCATGATCTGTCCCCTCGCCGTCGGTCCCGCGCAAACGATGGCGGGAACACGAGGGAATTCAAGCAGCGGTCAAGCACAGACCCAAACCCGTCTTGTCGACGGGTTTTCCCGTCGGGTTGGCTCTGTATCGCCGATTGAAAACGGAATCGACTCGAACGTGTGTGTCTATTGAACCGTGTCAGTGCGCCCCGGTTTGCCGCGCCGCTCGATGCCCGCTCACGGCGCTCCGAAGCAGCTGAAGGTCGATTCAGTTTGCGTGAAGTACCGCATCCCAACCGGCTCGTCGCGTTGCCCACAGACACAACAATGCGCGGGCCTGTGCCCGAACCCGGCACTATCAGGGCTCGCTTCCTAGGCTAACCAGCGGACTGTCAGGGTGGCGGCATCGGCGTAATTGAAGCCCCAATGTCCAGCTGAAATCTACTTCCATATCGCCGCAAACCGAATACTCGGTATGCCGGTGCGTTCAAGTGCGGAGATTTCGACCTAGGCACTACAAGGCTTTCCGGCGACAGATTCAATTATATCAATCGTAGCCCGAACCAATTAGCCTACTTGATGCACTTATAGCGTCGACCGTTGTACTGGTCGTCTCGGGCGTTCTCATCCGAGTAGTGATGAATCGGAGCATGGCATGAGCACGTCAGGCCGAGCCGAATTCACGAAAGCTACGAAGGAACAACTCGCGCAGGCAGCGGACAATCGCTGTGTTCGGCCGGGGTGCGCGAGAAAGACCCACGTTTTCAGTCGAGCGGCCGGCGTGTACCGGCACTTCGGGGCCGCCGCACACGATGCCGCGGCGTCGCGTAATGGCCCCGGCCTAACTACGAAATGACTGACGAGCAGCGTCGCGCGTACCAGAATGGCGCATGGCTCTGCATGAGTTGTGCGACCATCGTCGACGTTCTTCCAGAGTGGTTCCCGAGAACGCGTTTCTTTCGTTCAGGATGTAGCTCGTCGAGCCAGGCGACGAGCGTCCCGCGTCCTGGATATCCCAAGGCCTTTGTCGTTGCAGCCAGACACTGGCCATGGCTCATATAGTGGTCTGTGGCCGCCTTCTTTTGTTCCGCCGAATAGCGCGGCCTCAAGCAAATACGTTCCCTCGGCAAATCCAGACATCGCTCGTACGTGTGATACCACCGTTCGAGAGACTTCGTGGTGGGATAGCCCAATTGACGAACGGTCGCGGTAAGGCGCTTTCCAAGCTTCAAGTAGAGTTTGACTGCTCGGATGCGGTCTTCGTACGAATACATGGACTAGCTCCCAAATAGTCCAAGAATTCCGCCGCACCCCCTTTCCGCTAAATAAAAATGTCTTGTTTTTGACTGCTGGCATGCTGTACGGCTCGTTGAGCAAGCGCGGAGCCGACCATGCAGCCAGCCGGATTGGTGTCAGGCAAGCGTGGGCGCCCCAGCAATCATCAGTTGCCGGCTGGAAAGGTACAGCGGGCGCTGGCATTGATCCGCGGGCGCTACGCGGATTTTGGCCCGACGCTGGCTTGCGAGAAGCTGCGGGATGCCATGGCATTCGGCTGGCCAAGGAGACCGTCAGGAAGCTGATGATGGACGCTGGATACCGCGCCGGCAGCGTCCGCCGAAGGTCTACCAGTCGCGGCCGCGCGGAACGCGCAAGCACTGCTGGATTGCAGTCATTTGCACGCCCGGCTGCTGCGCGGCGGAGGCAGTCAGGCTTGACCGCCCGTCTTCGCGATCGGCGGTGACGTGCAGCACGTCACCCTCCGAGCGCCTGGTCACCCGCTATCCGATACCGGAAATACTGCTTATCGACACACTCGACGCCGCGTCGCCCGTCGGCGAGCATCTCGTTTTCCACGCGCACCGAGCCGAACGGCTCGAAACCGAGCCGCTGGTAAAGCCGGTGCGCGGCGAGCGCGTTGCTGTTGCTGCGCACGATGACGTCGCGATAGCCGGGGGCCGCCTCGTCGATGCAGCGCCGTACCAGCGCTTCGCCGAGCCCGCGTGAGCGCCAGTGCGGGGCGACGGCCAGTTCGGCGATCGACATCACGGGCCCGTCGCCGAGCGTGGCGCGCAGCGACACCGGCAATTTGCGGTCGTAGCCCGCTTCGGCGGAGAGCAGGAAACCTGCCAGCGCGTCGCCGGCCACCCACAGATGGCAACGCGCGGCATGCTCGATGAAGAGTCCGTAGATCCAGCCGCGCTCGGCCGCCTCGTCCAGGTAGTGACCGGCATACGGTCCCGTCGTAAACGCGTCCATGTAAAGCGCGAGCACCTGCCGCTCCCATGCATGGAACAGGCCGATTCCGCCGGACAGAATCTCGTTCGTCGTCATCTCGCCCGCCTACCAGTCGAGCCGATAAGCCGTGCTCACCAGCAGCGACGAGCACAGCGTGGCCTGCTTCACGAGCGGCAGCCCGGCCGAATCGAACCCGTAGTTCGGATAGAAATACTGGCCGAGCCCCTGCACCTGCCGCTCGATCACGATCACGCTGCGATCGCGCGGCGCCGTCTCGATGATCCGTTCGACGATCTCCACCTTGTTCTCGATATGAATCGACAGGATGACGATGTCGCACGCACCGTAGTCGTACGCCGCGCCATCCGCGTGAACCATCTCGATCGCCGCGCGGCGATAGCGCGCGGGGTTCGATGCGCACAGGTGATCGACGAACCGCTCTCCGGTCCTGAGCGATTCCTCGCTGAGATCCAGCCCGACGATGCGGGCGCCGCTGAACGACTGCATGAACAGGAGCGACAGCGGCATCCCGCCGGAGCCGACCATCGCCACCGTCGAATCGGCGGACATGTCCGACAGGAAGATCTCGGTTCGTGCGAGCAGCCGGTAAATCTCAGCGTAGTATTCCTTGATGATCAGGAGCAGCCCTTCGCTCGACGGCCCGGCGCGCAGCACGTCGCTCATCTGCCGCTCGAAGCGGACCTCGTTGTCGAGCGACAGCGCCTGAAAGCGCTTCATGTACTCACGCACCGTCGCGTCGCGCAGGAAGCGCTCGGTCTCGATCGCATCGAGCACCGGCGACAGCAGGTAGTTGCGGATCAGCAGCGTCTTCGCGAAACACGCTCGCAGATCGTGCCGGTCGGGAGACGTGAACATCTCGTCGATCCAGCGATGGATCTGGGTCTTCACGAAGTCGATGCGGCGCTGGGTATCGTTGGCCGCACAATGCAGCGCATGCGGCAGGTTGGTCAGCATGTCGGTGTCGATCCAATCTCGGGTTGAGGGGCGCCGGCGAGCCGGCGTCAGATCCAGGCCTTCGGCAGCGCGGCGAGGCGTTCGCGCGCCACCGGCCGGGTCTGGCCGAACGGCGGGTGCGCCTTCTTCTGCAACGCGTGCGCGAGCATCGTCGGCATCCGCGCAAACAGGAACACCGGCGTGGCCAGCACGGCGGGCATCCCCAGTTCGAGCAAGGTGGCCGCGGCGGCCGCATCGATGTTCGGCGGCAGCCCGCGCAGCTCCTGCATCGCGCCGCATACGGCCCGATACGCATCGAACGCCGCGCCGTCGACACCCAGCCGCACCGCGTGGCGCTCGAGCACGGCCGGTCGCGGATCGCATTCGAGCAGCGGATGGCCGAAGCCGGGAATCCGGTCGCCCGCCTGCACGCGCTGCGCGACGCGATCGCGAATCTCCGCAGGGGGCTGGCCGACGAGACTTGCGAGAAACCGCGTCGCGTCGCTGCACGCGCCCACATGCGCGGAACCGCTGCCCGTCAGGCCTGCGATCAGGTTCAGGTCGATGCTTGCGTAGGTGCTCGCCGAGAAGCGCGGCAGCGCGATGGTCGGCGCAACGAGGCCGAAGCCGCCGTGCAGCGCAACCAGCAGGACGTCGAACAGGCGGGCCTGTGCGTCGCTCGATTCGACGCCGCACAGGCAGTCCAGCACCGATGCGCTGAAACCTCGCGCGACATCTGTCGGCTGTGCCCAGGCCGGCGCCTCGTCGTCTGTCGCGCGCCACACCGCCAGCAGGCGCGGCAACGCGGCGACGATGCCAAGGCCCGTCGCCGCCTCGTCGCCCTGCCCGATGCCCGACAACGCGTCGGGCCAGGCGACCGGTCGCGACCGCGGCCCGGCGGTCAGCCCGGCCGCGATCGCCGCGACCAGGAACACCTCGGGCCGGCGCTGGCGGCGGGCCAGTTGTGCGGCGAGCAGGCCGTCGTCGGGTGGCCCGTCGTCGGCAAGCCGCGCCGCCAGTGCGCGATCGAGTGCGCGCACGTCGCCCGCGTCCGGCATCCGGCCCGCGAGCACATGCAGGATCGCAGCAGGGAAATCGACGGACTCGATCAGCTGCAGGAGATCGACACCGCGTACGGAAAGCCGGTCGGGCGAGATCGAGACCGCATCGATCTCGCTTTCGTCACGTGCGGCGCGCGGACGGGCGGCGTCCGGCGCCGGCAGATCGTGATCGGTTCGCATCGGCAAGGCCCCGCTCACTGCTGCGCCGGTTTCGCGATCAGCACCTCGAAGCCGATCGCGAGCATCCCCGATCCCTTCGATACGCTGGCGTGCTCGCCGATGCCGGCTTCGTGCAGGTGCCCGATCGACTCTGCGACGGTGAACTTGCCGTCGAGATGGACCGGATGAACGCCCGCGGCCGCGCGTCGCTCGTTGAAGAACGCGAGCGCCTCCGGCGCTGGATCGCTGCAGGGTTCGTGAATCAGCGCGAAACCGCCGGGCGCCAGCGTGCGGAAGATCTCCCGGTAAGCGCCGACAGGGTCGGCCCAGTGATGCACGACCGAACGGCCGATCACCGCGACGAACGTCCCGTCGTCGAACGGCAGCGCGTGGACGTCGCCCGCGCGGATCTCGATACGCCCTTCCAGCCCTTCCGCGCGCACGTTCCGTTCGGCGCGCTGCACCATGTCGTCGTAGTAGTCGACCCCGACGAAGCCCAGCGGCGAGAGCGACGGGACGCGGGCCAGCTCGATCAGCGTCCGCGCGGTACCGGTGCCGACATCGAGCAACCGGCCCGACGCGATGCGCCGCTGCGCGAGCTCGTGCTCGACGCGCTGCACCAGATTGCGGTTCCATTCGAGCGTGAACGTGTCGACGTAGCGATCGTAGGTGTCGGCGTTGACTTCGGCGGGGGTATTGGTACGCATGCAGGTCTCCAGTCGTGAGGTCTAGGGATACAACGGTCGTGGAATCATCCGGCCGCGGCGTGCACGCCGGCCGGCGGTGCCGCAGGCGCGGCGCCTAGCCTGCGCATGAGCCGCAGGAAAATCGTCAGGTATACGGCCTGGCGTACGACGCTCACGCCCGCGAGCAGCGCGAACAGTTGCGTGAGCGCGAGATGGTGCGTGACGCCGAGGTAGATCGCGCCCGGGGTGACGACCCAGGAAAAGAACAGCCCGAGCGCCATCGCGCGCGCCGGGCGTTCGAGAATCTGGAAGCAGCCGGTCACGAGGTTCGTCAGCAGATAGCTGAAGACGAACAGCGGCACGTAGTCGAGCAGCGCGGACGCAACCGCGATCACGCCCGCGTCCGACGCGAGAAAGCGCAGCGCGAGCGCGCGCAGCAGGAAGAACGCGATGCTGATCGCCGCCGTGAACAGCACGCCCAGCAGCATCACCGACTGCAGTGCCGCGCGGGACGGTGCCCGGCTGCGCACGAGATGACCGATCCGGATCATGAACACCATGCTCAGCCCCTTGATGAGGATGAATCCGATCGTCATCAATTCGAAGCCGATGCCGTACCCGCCGATCGCGCGCACGCCGTAGCGGGCGATCAGCGAATAGACGGCCGTATTCGCAAGAAAGGTCAACGCCTCGAGCGCGGCCGAAGGCAGGAAGATGCGCAGCAGCCGTCGCTGCGTCGGCCATTCCACGCCGGGACGCGGTAGCACGACCTGCTCGCGGCGCAGCCGCGGGCGGATACACCGGACGCACCAGCCGAGATACAGGCTCTTGGTGATCCACGAGGTCAGCGCGAGGCCGAACAGCTGCAGCGACGGATGCTGGCCGAACAGCCCGAACACGAGCAGCGGATCGAGGATGTTGTTGACCACGCCGCACGCGATGCTGATGCGGGCGGGCGACTTGGTATCGCCGTACGTGCGCATCGCCGCGGAAAGCGCGGTGCTGAGCAGCGTGAGCGGAAAGCTGCCGATTACGAGCGCGTAGTAGCCAAACATGCGCTCGCCGTGGAACTGGCCGCCGGAAATGAACGTCATCAGCGGCGCCCGCGTGCCGATCAGCACTAGCACGACCAGCGCGCCGATCGCGGCCGCGAACACCAGGCTCTGCACGAACAGCCGGCCCTGGTCCTCACGGGGCGCCTTGGCGAACACCGCGACGAACGACTCCTCGAAGCTCTTGCCGAGCAGGAACAGGAAAGTCGCCACGCTGCCGTTGACGAGCGCGAGCAGCGCCATGTCCTCCGACGGCAGGTCACGAATCCAGCGATAGTCGAACAGCGTCATGCAGTAGCCGAAAATCGACGACAGCACCATCGGATAGAGCATCAGCCAGGTCGCGCGCACCTCGGCCGCGAACTGTCGCATGCGGTCGGCCCGCGACGCGCGCGTCGAGGCCAACGCGGCAGTTGTCGCGGACGCGGCGGCCCCAGCGGGCCCGGCAGACGTGGTAGGCGCGACGGTGGCGCGATCGTCAGACATGGGCATGCCTCTCGTCGATCAGGCGCGGCAGCTTCTGGCGCGCGGAGAAGCGCAATGCATCGCGACCGAGCACGTCGAGGCGACCCTCGCCCTTGTCGATGCATTCGCGCACGTCCTCGATCTCGAACAGTGCGCCCGTCAGCCGCGACGCGAGCGGCGCAAGTTCGTCGTCGCCCAGGTCCAGCGCGACGGTCAGGCAGTCGCGCCCCTGCGCGTCGGCGTCCAGGCGAAACTGGCAGTCGAGCGGCCGGCCGACGCACGCCGCCAGCCGCTGTGCCAGCAGCTCGGTGCTGACGAGGTTGCCCGCGAACTTGAAGCGCTGATCCGCGCGGCCCTGCAGCACGACGACCGAGCCGCCCTCGCCGCACGTGCAGCGCACCGACGGCCCGACGCGCACGCGATCGCCGATCCGGTAGCGCAGCATCGCGAGGCCCGGGTTCGCGCGGCTCGTCACGAGGAGCTGCCCGTCCTCTTCCTCGAGGAAGAACCAGTCGTCGAGCACGTGGTAATGCCCTTCCGCGCAGCGCGGCGTGTGATAGCCGAGAAAGCCCGTTTCGGTGGCGCCGTACAGCCCGAAGAATGCCGCATCGCGCCAGCGCCGCCGCACGATCGTGCGCTTGCGCTCGGAGAATGCCTCGCCGGTGTAGACGATCTTCGTGACGTCGACATCGACACCGTGCGCGTCGAGCAGCCGCAGGCACTGCAGCACGCTCGTCGGCGTGCCGACCAGGACGTTGGGGCGGGCGCGGCCGATCAGGTTCAGCATCGCGGGCAAATCGGCGCCGTAGGCGTCCAGCCGCCCGATGGGGAGTACGTTCGCGCCGATCGCTTCCAGCAGCCGGTTCACGCCGTCGTACAGCGTGGAAAAGCCGCCGGCGGTAAACAGGTTCGCCACCCGGTCCGTCGGCGCGATCGCCGTTCCCGCCAGCGCGTTCGCGAGCGCCCGGCCATAGGTCGTGTCGAGCCGCTTGCGCGCCGGCGCGTTGAGCAGCAGCTTGACCTCGCCGCTCGTGCCCGACGTGGTGTAGAACGTCGCACCGGCCAGATCGTCGTGATCGAGACGGTCCAGCACGCGCCGCTTCAGGTCGTCGGCCGTCTCGATCTCGACCAGCGTGCGGAAGGCCGCGTAGCTGGCCACGCCCGTTGGCAGCGCATGCGCATAGCGGGCGTCGTACGAAAGCGCTTCGCTCACGGCGGAGGCATCGAAGCGGGTCGTGCGGTCGGACATCGTGGGCTCCAGGTTCAGGCCGCGGTCACGCGCTTTCGCGCAGGAGACGCAATGAGATCTTTCCGGTGCTCGTGACCGGGAGGTCGTCGACGAACTGCACGTCGGCGATGCGCGGATACAGTGGGAATGCGGCCCGGTAGCGGCTCAGGATGCGCGCCTTGAAATCCACCTCCGCACCGGCCGGCGCCAGGCCGGGCACGACGAACACCGTCAGCGCGCCGGTCTGCGGATCGGCGAGAAAATGGCTCTTCGCGATGTCGTCGAACGCGTCGAAATGCTGGTGCAGCAGGCTGACGTTGATCAGCCGGCCGTTGCACTTGACCGTCTCGTCCCGGCGGCCGACCCAGAACACCACTCCGTCGTCGCGGCGGAACACCAGGTCGCCTGATTCGAGCGTCGTGAAGCGCCGGAGGCTGCCGTCCGGCAGCAGATAGCCGTGCATCGCATACGGCGTGCGGTAAAGCAGATGGCCCGGCTCGCCGGGGGCGCACGGCCGGCCCTGCGCGTCGACGATCGACAGCTCGATGCGCGGATCGATCGGGCGACCCGGCGCGAGGACGCCCTCGAAGCAGTACGAATCGACGTGCGGCAGATCGTCCGGCGTGAGCGGCAGCGCGAAGATCCGCGGGCCCGATTCGGTCTGGCCGAAGTTGTTCCACACGCACGCGCCGAGCGCGAGCAGGCGGCGTACCTGCGCCGCGTAGATGCGGTCGGATGCATTGAGCACGACGATGCCGTCGAACCGCATGTCCGGCGTCACCTCGGCCAGGTCGCACACGCGTTCGGCAATGCTGCGGATCAGCGGCACGAAGCGGATCCGGCCGCTGCCCAGGTAGCCGAGCACCTCGTGCGCGGTCAGCGACGCCCGTTCGAGCCAGACGGTCGCGCCGGCCAGCAGCCCGTTCATCATCGTGGAGAAGCCGTACATGTAGTGCGTTGGGAACATGCACAGCACGCCGTCACCGGGCTGCACGCCCAGATAGCGGCCGACGGCCAGCGCGTTCTCGACGAGTTGCGCTTCGTCGTAGACGACCAGCTTCGGCGCGCTCGTCGTGCCCGACGTCATGAAGACGATCTGGCAGCGCGGCGCGCCGGCGTCGGCCCACGCGAACGCGTCGGGCCCGGACGCTTCGGCATCGGCCCGCGCCGGGTCGAGCACGACGACGGGCAGCCCGTCGCATGCGATCGACCGGGTCGCGACGACCGCGAGTGTATCGAGCCGGTACTGGCGCAGCGCGGCGGACAGCATCTTCGGGTCGCACAGGACGATCCGGCAGCCGAGCGTCGACGCGAGCAGCGTGAACAGGAAATAGTCGAACCCCGAGAAGCCGACCGCGATCAGGCAACCGCGCCCGAGCAGATGCGGCTCCAGCGCGCCGAGCGCACGCCGCGCGGCCCGCAGCCGCGCGCGCAGGTCTTCCGCCGTCAGGCGCGCCCCGTGCAGCACGATCTGCCAGTTCGCCTCCCGGGCAAGCAGCGACGCGAACTTCATGCAGCCGCTCCTTCCAGCACGAGCGAGGCCGCGAGGCCGCCCATCCCGAACGAGTTCTTGAGCACGCGCCGTGTGTCGCTCGGCGTCGGGGCGCGCACCACGTTGACGGGGCATTCCTGCGCCTGTTCGTCGAGGTTGATGGTCGCCGGAATGAAGCGCTCCCGCAGCCCGATCGCCGTGTTCAGCACTTCCATCGCGCCCGCCGTCGCGATCAGATGACCGTGCTGCGACTTGTTGGCGGTGACGGGTATCCCGGGCCGCGTCGGGAAGATCGCTCGGATCGCCTCCGATTCGTGCTTGTCGTTGAGCACCGTCGACGTCCCGTGCGCGTTGACGTAGTCGATATCGTCCGGCGCGCATCCCGCATCGTCGAGCGCGCGCTGCATCGCGAGCCGCATCTCGAGCGACTGCAGGTGCGGGATGACGATGTGCTCGGCGGCCAGGCTCGCCCCGTAGCCGGCCACACGCGCGAGCGGCGTATCGCCGCGGGCGCGCACGGCCGATTCGCGCTCGAGCAGCAACAGCACCGCGCCTTCCGCGAGCACGAAGCCCGAGCGACGCACGTCGAACGGCCGCGAACGGTGCCGGGGATCGAGATTCAGGTCGGTCGAGATCACGTCGAGCGCTTCGAGCCGCGCGAGATTGAGCGGATTGACCTTGCCGGACACGCCGCCAACGATGGCCGCGTCGACCCGCCCCTGGCGCAGCGCGAGCATGCCCATGCCGATCGCCTGCAGCGACGCGGAGCACAGGCCCACGTGCGCGAGCGCGCAGCCGCTGAACGGAATGTGGCGATGAATCGCGCCGAACACGGAGGTCGCGTCGCCGCTTACGAACTCGCTCATGCGCATGTGCGACACCAGCACGCGGATCAGCGCGTCACGCGATTTGTCGCCGTTGACCTTGTCGACGAGCTCAAGCGCACTCTGCACGTCGGTGGCCGGCACGTCGACGCCGACCAGGCAGCCGATGCGCTCCGGCGCGTAGTCGCGCACGACGAACGGCGCCTGCGCGAGCAGCCGCGCGGCGGCGAGATCGCCGTACAGCTGCTCGGTCCCGATCCGCCGCGTCGAAGGCCAGCGCACGCGCTCGTTGCCTTCGTCGGGCACGCCCGCGTGCTGGGTCGTGTAGGTCGAGCAATCGAATTTCTCGATCCGGCGAATGCCGGAGCGGCCTTCGCGCAGCGCGGCATGCAGTTCGGAGTAGCTGCCGCCGAGCGGCGTGACGGCGCCGAATGCACTGATGACGATGGCGTCCGATCGCGGCTTCATCGCCCCACCCCGCTCAGCTTGCGCACCAGGATCGCACCGAGACCCGATGACACGCCGATGCCGTTGACTAGCACCGGCGCGCCGACCGGAATGGCCGGATCCGCGAACGCGAGGACCATGTCGATCAGGTTGTTAGCCCGCCCGGTATAGCCGACATGCGGCTTGTACGCATGCGTGACGGCATTCGGCCACGCCTGCTGGACGGCGTTGCGCTCCGCCTTGCCCAGCGACGGCTCGCCGTTCTGGTACAGCACGACGTGCGGCACGCCGAGCGCGGCCTCGCCGGGAAAGCGGGCGAACAGCCTCGACCAGTCGGCGCTCGACACGGACGTATCAGGCTTGTACAGCGAGTGCACGTCGAGCACCTGCGCGCAGGGCGCGCATCCATCGCGTGGCATGCGCTCGACGACGGCGCCGACGGCCCCGAACGCGGGCACGATGCCGACCGGGTGCGAGGTCGTGCGCAACAGGCCCATCTTCTCGAACGCCGCGACGTTGTCGGCCGACGTCATGTCGCCGACGGCCGCGATGACGGCCCGGTCGATCGCGCCGCCCTCGATCTGCCGGTGCGCTTCCTCGAGCGCGCACAGGCTGGTCAGCGACATCCGTTGCAGCGGATAGCCTTCGCCGCGCAGCCCGAACAGCTTCGATATCTGGTACAGCGCGTTGGTGGTCAGCAGGCGCAGCATGTCGAGCGGATTCAGGTCCGCCTTGACCTCGCCGAAGTAGCCGCAGCCGTCAAGGCCGTGACGCGCGTGCAGCGGCGTGAGCACGGCCATCGTCGCGTCCTCGCCTTCGACACCCGTGAATACCGCGAACCGCTCGCGCTCTTCGTCCGTGTAGGGCCGGCCGGCCGATGCCGCGTCGAACGCCTCGGCGGCCACCTGCAACGCGAGACGCGAACCCGGGTTCAGCAGCGAACGATCCTCGCGCGCCATGCGCTGCACGAGCGGAAACGGCAGGTTGGCGCGCACGTAGTCGCCGGGCTTCGCGGCCGGCGCGAGCGGCGCGCGCGCGGCGAAGTCGACGTCCAGCAGCGACGCGATGTCGGGAAAAGCGGCCGTCGCGATGCCGAGGCCGGTGATGTACGACATGGCAAGTCCCCATTCACGTGAGTCGAAAGCCGGGCGGGCGCGCGATGCCGCGCCGCACGGTGCGGCGTTCCTGCGACGTGGGCGCAGCGCCCGGGTCAGCTGAGCTGCGCGATGCGGTGCTCGATGTAGTTCACCGAGAAGTGCTCGTAGAGATCCTGCAGGCTGCATTTCTCGTGACCGTTCCAGCTCATCACGTCGCACACCTGCTGCCAGCCGGCGTCGGTCCACTCGGTGCCGGTGTGGCACTGCGGATCGAGCAGCATCCGGTTGAACGGCCACAGGTTCTCGAGGCTGATGCGGTTGTCCACCTTGTCCTTGAGCTCGTAGCACAGGTCGACGTAGTCGATCGAGCTCATGTTCAGCTCGCGGAACAGCGACGCGGAATCGGTCACCTGCTCGGGACCGCTCAGATAGAGGATTTGCGCGACGATGTTCTTGATGTCTTCCTTCATGGTCCACTCTCCTTGAGTCACTGGGTCAGCCACTGATGTTTTCGCCATTGCCGAGATCGACGACGCTGCCGGTCGTTGCGAGCGAGCCGTTCGCGAGCAGCAGGACCGCGCGCGCGACCTGGTCGGGCTCGAGGATCTTTCGCATCGGAATCTGGCGATAGAACGCCGCCGCATCCTGCGACGCGAGGAAGCGCTCGAACAGGTCGGAGCGCACGAACCCCGGTGCGACCGCGTTGACGCGCACGCCGAAGCGCGCCATCTCGAGCGCGAGCGTCTTCGTGAAGCGCTCGATTCCCGCTTTCGACGCGCCGTACGCGCCGTTGCCGGCCTTCGGCTTGCGCGCGGCAACCGACGAGACGTTGACGATCGCGCCGCGCCGGCGCGCCTGCATTCCGTCGCCGAACGCATGGCAGAACGCCATCGTCGCGCCGAGATTGATCCGCAACGCCTCCCAGTAGCGGGCGAACGGGCTGCCGATCAGCAGCGTGTCATCGTTGATGCCCGCGTTGTTCACGAGCACGTCGACGGCCGCTTCCGCGTTCACGTGGTCGGCGAATGCCTGCACGGCGTTCCAGTCGCCGCCGTCGACCCGGAAGCCGCGCGCGGCGCCGTCGTACGCGCGCTCCAGTGCGTCGGCCAGCTCGGGATTCGATCGGTAGGTGAAGTAGACGGTGTAGCCGTCGGCGATCAACGCGTCGACGATCGCGCGTCCGATCCCGCGGGTGCCCCCCGTGACGATGGCGAGCTTCGTCATGCGTCGCGCTCCCAGCTGAAGATGCCGTCCATCACGCCGTGGCCGTGCGCATTGCGCAGTTCGACGTGCGCGGTGGTGCGAGCGCCGTCCTGCTGCAGGCGCCGCAGACGCGCGGTCAGGCGTTCGCCCGGCCGTACAGGGCAGATGAAGCTGAC
Organism: Burkholderia sp. HI2714; assembly: GCF_002223085.1. Lineage (NCBI taxonomy): Bacteria > Pseudomonadati > Pseudomonadota > Betaproteobacteria > Burkholderiales > Burkholderiaceae > Burkholderia > Burkholderia sp. HI2714. The sequence continues at coordinate 82,225 of NZ_NKFM01000057.1, forward strand.
CTTTCGGAGTGTGAGTGCCGGGGCCGGCCGGTTCGCCGCGAGGCCGAGTGCGTCGAACAGCATCGCGATCACTAGGCTGAGGCTGAACGAACCGGGCAGCACGGGAAACTGCTCGAAGTGTTCGTCGAAGAGCGGTGCGGCGTTCGCCACGTCGATCACGCCGAACTGATCGCCGGCGATCGTGGTGGCCGCCGTCGCGGTGGCCGGCATCATGCCCGTTCTCCCGGTGCGGCGAACGCGGTCGGGCGAACCGGCATCAGCGCGACGAACACGGTACCCGACGCGACGGCCGGATACATGCCCGCATCGGCATCGCGCGCCGACACGTCGACCCGGTATCCGTCGCCGTGTTTCGCGACCGTACCGGCCAGCGCCAGCCGCGGATAGCCGTCGACACGGTGCAGCGTCAGCTCGCGCAACTGCGCCGGCACCATCAGCGCCGGCTCGCCGTGCATCGTGCGCGACGCCTTGACCGCGAACTGATGCAGCGCCTCGATGACGAGCAACGCCGGCCGTGCGCTCGACCAGTCGCAATACCGCCGCGGATCGGCATCGCCCGCGAAACGCGCCGGATCGGACGGATCGCGGACCACTCGACAAAGGGCAAGAAAGCCAGGCCGCGCCGTCTCGCTCCCCCTCTCAAACCTGGTATGTCTCATTTTTATGCCTTGTTATGTCTGTGTTTTGGCTTCTCGCCCCCCCGGTGACCGCTCTCAAGTCGGCCGATGTGGTGCGGATCAAATGCTGATCGGCTGCGAGTGTATCGATTCGTCGTCGAAAGAAACGATCATGCGACCAATTGCAGAAACGGGCGACGAACCGCGCATGGAGCCGATGGAATGCAACGCGGGCGGATGGCCGCCGGCGGGCCCTGACCGGCTCGCCGCGCCGGTGCGCGGCAGCGCCCGCCAACGGCCGCCGTTCGTCGGGGAAGAATGCCGTTCGTCCGCGCGTTCCGCCGTTCGTCGCACTGCGCAATACGGGGGTGAGGTTCCCGCTAAGGTGGCGACATCGATCGAAGACCCTGGGAGGTGTCCGTGTTGGCGGCCAGCTTGAGTCATGTCACGAAAACCTATGGAACCGGCCCGCTCGCGGTCGCGGCGGCCGACGATGCGTCGCTCGATATTCTCGCGAACCGCTTCACGGTGCTGTCGGGCCCGTCCGGCAGCGGCAAGACGACGTTGCTCAACCTGCTCGGCGGCATCGATCGCCCGGCGCGCGGCGCGATCACGGTCGCGGGCCGGCGAATCGATGCGATGGGCGAGAATGCGCTGGCCGATTTCCGTGCGCGCCACATTGGTTTCGTGTTCCAGTCGTTCAACCTGCTGCCCGTGTTCAGCGCGTTCGAGAACGTCGAATATCCGCTGACCCTGCTGGGCGTCGCCCGCGCGCGGCGACGCGAACGGGCGCTCGCGCTGCTCGACGCCGTCGGCATGGGCGACAAGGCGAATCGCCGGCCCGGCCAGCTGTCGGGCGGCCAGCAGCAGCGCGTCGCGATCGCACGCGCGCTCGTTACCGAGCCCGCGCTCGTGCTGGCCGACGAGCCGACGGCCAACCTGGACAGCGCGACGGGCGCGGCCATCATCGCGCTGATGCGCACGATGCAGCGCGAGCGCGCGACGTCGTTCGTGTTTTCGTCGCACGACCCGCAGGTGATCGCCGCCGCGGACGACGTCGCGATGATCCGCGACGGGCGCGTCGTCGAAACCCGCTCCGCCGCCCCGTACGAGGAGGCCTGCCAATGAGCCTCTTGGTCCTCGCCTTCCGCAACCTGTTGCGCAACCGCCGCCGCTCGTCCACCACGCTGCTCGCGATGGTCGTCGGCCTGACCGCGATCCTGCTGTTTGGCGGCTATGCGCGCGACATCAACTATGGGCTCCAGACCAGCTACGTGCGCCAGGGCGGCCATCTGCAGATCCAGCACCGCGACTATTTCCTGTACGGCAGCGGCGACCCCGTCTCATACGGAATCGCCGATTACCGGAAGATCATCGACACCGTGCTCGGCGATCCCGAGCTCGCACGCGAGGTGACGGTCGTGACGCCGGTGCTGACGATCAACGGCATCGCCGGCAACTTCGCGGCGGGCGTATCACGTACCGTCTCGGGCAGCGGGATCGTCGTGGCCGACCAGAACCGGATGCGGCAGTGGAACGACTACGGCTTCGCCGACCGGGCGACGCCCGTCGCGCTGACCGGCAGCGCCGCGAATGCCGCCGTGATCGGCACGGGTGTCGCGCGCGTGCTGCGTCTGTGCGACGCGCTGCGGGTACCCGATTGCCGCGATCCGGCGACGACCGCTCCGGCCGACGCGTTGGACCTGCCCGACGACATCGCATCGCTGTCGCGGGCCGAGGCCGCCGCGAAGCCCGCGCGCCGCAGCGGCGTCGCCCGTCTCGAACTGCTGACGTCGAATGCGTACGGCGCACCGAACGTCGCCGAACTGTCGGTGATCGCGGCGCAGAAGCAAGGCGTCAAGCAGATCGACGACTTGTTCGTGCAGGTGCATCTGCCGCAGGCGCAGCAGCTCGTCTACGGCGGCGGATCGAATGCGAAAGTGACGTCCATCGTCGTGCAGCTGAAACATACCGCCGAGCTGCCGGCCGCCCGCGGGCGCATCCAGATGCTGCTGCGCACCCGGCTTGCCGGCGAGCCGCTCGAGGTGCTCGGCTTCGCGACGCTGAATCCGCAGTACGGCCAGGTCACCGGCATGTTCGGCGCGATCTTCGGCTTCATCGCGGTGCTTATCGCCACGATTGTGCTGTTCACGGTCGGCAACACGATGAACATGGCCGTGATGGAGCGGACACACGAGATCGGCACGCTGCGCGCGCTCGGCCTGCGCGGCGCCGGCATTCGCCATCTGTTCGTCTGCGAGGGGTGCCTGCTCGGACTCTGCGGCGCGGTTGCAGGCACCGTCCTCGCGCTCGCGGCGGGTATCGGGATCAACCGCGCCGGCCTGCACTGGACACCGCCCGGACAGACCGATCCGGTCGCGCTGTCAGTACGCGTCTGGGGCGAGTTCGGGATGATCGCACGCTACGCGCTCGGCGTGATTGTGGTCGCGACGTTCTCGGCGTGGCTGCCCGCGCATCGTGCCGCCCGCCTGCCGATCGTCGACGCGCTGCGTTTCGCCTGACCAGGAGCCTTCAACATGACATTGCCGATCCGGATCATGCGCGCCGCCGCGATGCTGCTCGCGATCGCTGCGACCGCGGCGGCTGCGGCGGCGCCGTCGGCGCAACAGCTGCTCGCGCAAAGCGACGCGGTGCGCAACCCCGACAAGCCGTTCGGCCTGACGACGACCCTGCTCGAATTTCGCAACGGGCAGCAGACGGACGCCGAGGTGCTGAAGATCTACTCGAAGGCAGACCCGGCGACCAGCCAGTTCCGCACGCTAGTGCAGTTCGTCGCGCCTGCCCGCGACGCGAACAAGCTGATGCTGAAGAACGGCAACGATCTGTGGTTCTACGATCCGTCGAGCCAGGCCAGCGTGCGGATCTCGCCGCAGCAGCGCCTTCTCGGCCAGGCCGCGAACGGCGACGTGGTGACGGTTAACTGGGCGAACGACTACGACGCGTCGCTCGCGGGCGAGGAGAACATGGCGGACGGCGAGCACCAGACCCGGCACTGCTACCGGCTGCACTTGACGGCGCGCGCGCCGGACGTCACGTATCACGCGATCGACCTGTGGATCGCGAGCGACACGAAGCAGCCAGTCAAGGCGCGCTTCTTCGCGGCGAGCGGCAGCGTGCTGAAAATCGCGTATTACCGGCACTATCAGGATCAGCTGGGTGCGGCACGGCCGACGGAGACCGTCATCATCGACGGGCTCGATCCCGGCTGGGTCACGGTGATGCGCTACTCCGATTACGCGTGGCGCGACATTCCGGACGCGTGGCTGCAGCGCGCATACCTGTCCCGCTTCAAGGCCGACTAGACGATGTCGCGATCCCGGGTCGCGATGCTGGTCTGCGCGGCGGGCCTCGCGACCGCGCACGCCGCCCTCGCGGCCGACGACGCCGACGGCGACGCGCTGCGGCTCGCCGACACGGCGACGGCGACGCCCGTGACGCCGAGCAACTGGCGCGGTACGTTCGAGGCCGCCGTCGCGAACTACACGGCGGCGAACCAGACCGCGCCCGTGACCCTCAACGACAACGTGCGCGTGTCGAACACGCTGTCGTACGACGGCACGTCCGGCAACTGGCGGGCGATCGTGTCGAATCGCTTCGATGCGGGATGGCGCGCGGGCACGTCGCAGTACAACGCGGTCGACACGCTGAAGCAGGCCTACGTAAGCTGGCAGCCGAGCCCGAACGCGATCGTCGACGTCGGCCACGTGAACCTGCGCGAAGGCGTCGCGTCGGGCTTCAATCCCACCGACTTCTTCAAGGCCGGCGCGCTACGCTCGGTCGTGTCGATCGATCCCGAAAGCCTGCGCGAGAACCGGCTCGGCAGCGTGATGGCGCGCTGGCAACTGCTGTGGAGCGGCGGCTCGATGACCGCGCTGGTGTCGCCGCGGCTCGACACGCATCCGAACGATGCGACCTTCAATCCCGATCTCGGCGCGACGAACGCGCGCACCCGCTACATGCTGAGCGGATCGCAGCGCCTGTTCGGCAACTTCTCGCCGCAGTGGCTGCTGTATGGCGGCGAAGGCATCGCCCCGCAACTCGGCGTGAATGCCACCACGCTGATCGACGATGCGACGGTCGGGTTCGTCGAATACGCGATCGGCCGCGGCAGCGTGGTCGCCGATGTCGCGCAGACCGAATCGTCATGGACCTCGAAGCTCTCGACGGGCGTCACCCATACCTTCGCGAACAAACTGTCGCTGACGCTCGAATACGACTACGACGGCGCCAGCGCGAGCGCCGCCGCGTGGCGGGCGCTGCAGCGCGACCCGTCGCGATACTGGCGCTATCGCAACACCGCGAGCATCGCGCAGGAGCTGATGACGCGGCGCTCGCTGTTCGTCTACGCATCGATGCCCGACGTCTTCATCCAGCATCTGGCGCTGGCTGCGATGGCGCGCTACAACCTCGATGACCACAGCTACTTCACGTGGCTCGAAGCACGGTATCACTGGCCGCGCACCGATTTCGCCGTGCAATGGCAGGGCAACCACGGCTCGGCGCGCAGCGTCTACGGCGCGCAGGCGCAAAGCCAGATCGTGCAGGTGATCGCGACGTTCTTCTTTTGAACAGGAAAGCGTGGCCGCCGGCGCGCATCATGCTAGAACGCGCCAGGCGCGATGCGTGGGGCGCGGAAAACGGCGTGGCGGCGTGTAGCGCGCGGCCGCGTTTGCGCGGGAACGGGCGGCGCGGACCATTCCGCTCGCCGGGATTTCGCCGGGGCGCGATGTCCACCCTCGCCGGCGACCCGGCTTCGTTCAGCGCGACTCGAGCGCCGACCCTCCGCCTTCCCCCGACGCGCCGTTCGCATGACGGATACAGCGCGTCACCACGTTGATCGCGCGCCCGAGCGGCATGCCGACGAGCCCGCCCCAGACCGCGAACGACAGCGCCGCGAAAGCGCTGGTGGCCGCCCACGGCCGCGCGGTGGCGATCGTGTAATGAATGAAAGTTTCGGCGACGAACGTCAGCAGCAACGTGACCAGCAGGCTCGCGTCGCCCGGCAAGCGGACGAACATGCCTTCCGGCCCGGTCCTGAACTGCAGGCGCCAGCGGCGCGCGTGGAACCAGCCGCCCGCCGTGCCGGCCACGAGCATTGCGGAGACCGCCGCGTAGGCATCGATGCCCGCCCGTGGGAATAGGTGGCCGAGGCTCGACAGGCCGAGACCGACGAACACGACCGGAAACAGGATTGGACGCACGGGCCGAACTTCGCGCACGAAGCAGCGCTTCACGCCGATGTAGAGGAGCGCGCAGAACAATACGTAAACGTAGGTCGGAAGATGTGGCATGGGGTACCTGTTCGGGAGCGCCGCAATCTGCGGATATGTTGCGACTATAGTGGCCGGCCGGACCGCGCGCCGCGCATTGCGATGAACGGTGGAAATCGGCCGACGAACGGCCCTCACGCCCGGCGAACGTCCGTGCGAACTGCCGCATGCGCGTCGCGGCCGATCGCCAATGGCAATGCCGTCGAGAATTGCGCTACCATCTCCGCAATCCGCCCCTGCTCGCTGCCATGCCAAGCAAGCCGCTCGCCTTCCTGTCGTCCGAACCGCATGTCGGCCCCGCGCATCGAGGCCGCTCGCTGCTGGGCCTTTTGTGTTTCAACTCGGCGGTCGGGCTGATTTTCTGGGCAACGCGCCGCAACGAGGCGCTGCTGCCGTATCTGGTCGTCGCGAACGGCATCGGTTTCAGCGCGACGCTGCTCGGCATCGCGATCGACCGGCTCGTGCGCGGCAAACTCGCGCTGGTGCCGAAGATCCTGATCGTCGCGCCGGCCAGCGTGTTCATCGGTTTCGAAATCGCGGCCTCCACGATCGGGCACGTCCCGCACCTGCTCGGCCATGCAGGCGTCAAGGTCTGGCTGGCCTACGGCTCGTCGTTCATCGTCGCCGGTGCAGCCTGCGCGTTCGTGTCGGTGTTCGTGCAGGCCGCTCGCATGCGCACGTCGCTCGAAACCCAGCGGCGCGAGGCCGCCGAGGCGCGCCAGGCCGAAACGGCCGCTCGGCTCGCGCTGCTGCAGGCCCAGATCGAGCCGCATTTCCTGTTCAACACGCTGGCGAACGTGCAGAGCCTGATCGAGCGCGATCCGGCCCGCGCGACCACGATGCTCGACAGCCTGAACCGTTATCTGCGCGCGAGCCTCGGGCGCACGCGCAAGGCCACCTCCACGCTGGGGGAAGAACTGGAACTGGTCGAGGCGCTTCTGAAGATCGCGACGATCCGGCTCGGCGAGGAACGGCTGCGCTATGCGATCGACGTGCCCGACACGCTGCGGGCCCTGCCGCTGTCGCCGCTCCTGCTGCAGCCCCTCGTCGAAAATGCGCTGCTGCACGGCATCGAGCCGTCGGTCGACGGCGGCGAAGTGCGCATTCGCGGCACGCGCGACGACGGTCTGCTCATCCTGAGCGTGAGCGATACCGGCGCGGGACTCGGCAACGGCGGCACGAAGCTCCACGGCGGCGTGGGACTCGCGAACATTCGCGCGCGAATGATCAGTCTCTATGGCGAGCGCGGCTGCGTATCGGTCGGCACGAATGCCGACGCCATGCGGGGCGTGACCGCAACCTTGCAGATCCCGATTGCCTGATATGCCGACTGCCCTGATTGCCGACGACGAACCCAACCTGTCCGCCGAGCTCGCAGCGCGTCTCGGTACGCTGTGGCCCGAACTGGAGATCGTCGGGATGCCGCGCAATGGCGTCGACGCACTCGCCGAGCTGAATGCGAAGCGCCCGGATTTCGCATTCCTCGACATCCGGATGCCCGGTATCGACGGACTGAAGATCGCGAGCCTCGTGCCGCACGTGCACGTCGTATTCGTGACGTCCTACGACGAGTACGCGGTTCAGGCGTTCGATCAGTCGGCGATCGACTATCTGCTGAAACCCGTGACCGACGATCGCCTGCTCCGCTGCATCGTCAAGCTGCAGCGCGGCGGCCCCGCACCAGCCGACACCGCGCTGCTGGCCAGCGCGCAGGAGCAGCGCGATTCCGCGCCCATCCGGTGGCTGACCGTGGGCCTCCGGGACACGACCCGGCTCGTCTCGGTGGACGACGTGCTGTATTTCCAGGCGGCGGACAAATACACGGAAGTCGTGACCGCGAGCGAGCGGCACGTGATCCGCACGCCCCTCAAGGAAATGCTGCAGCGGCTCGATACCGAGCGTTTCGCGCAGGTGCATCGCGGCGTGATCGTCGCGTATGCGGCGATCGATCACATCGAACGCGACCTGCTTGGGCGCCTGCGCATTCATTTGCGAGGGAGCTGCGATGTACTGCCTGTCAGTCGGGGGAGTGCCGGGCTGTTCAAGCAGATGTAACGGTATTGTCAACTTGTTCGGCACGCGGACGGCGAGGTCAGCGGAAGCGAAGATCGCGTGCCTTACGCCGCCGTGCGGGCGCACGACGCCCAATCCAAAGCCCCGCTGGCTTGGGTGCGCGCCTCGCGGCTGTGTTGCGCATTCCGGTTGTAACTGTAGGAGTTCACAATCAATGCTAGCCGTGCCCAAAGGAGTGCTAGCAATGTTCACTAATACTGCTAGCGTAGTGTTTTGCTCAGCCTAAGCGGTGGGCATCGATAACGTGATATCGCCCGCAGCGCGGCCTCGAAATTCGGAGCTCTGGCGAAAATCGATTGCGGAACAGTCTCGAGCAGGCTGTGGTGCACCCGGCAGTAGTCGGCTGACGGATCGAGCCACTCCCTCTTCCACCGTGATGCAGTGACATCGGCGTCGTTCAGAACAAGACATCTGAAGCAATACACCAAGTACTTCTGGTCGAAGACCCACTCATGCGGCGTCTGGATCATGCTCAGAATGCCGTCGTTGAGCCGCGCAACGCGAGATAGACGGCTCAGGGCTGGGGATGGAACTGGGGGAAAGAGGATCCAGCCGGCCTTGGTCAGGCTAGGCATCGCTACGCCTGTGCCCGATTCCCAGATCAAGTCTACGCTCGTCTGATACCGCGCCGCGATTCGACCCAACCAGCTACCAAACGCCTCTTCCAGGAAGGGGCGAGGTGCGATGGGCCACGGCCTGTGGGTGTCAGACATGCGCGCGGGCAACTCGTTCAAGGTGAGCGATATCGATGCACTCGTCATCGTTCCTGATCGCCAACTCTGCTGCTTCGTTGAGGATCGTAGATATGGCACCAGTCAGCCCCCCGCTTATCTCGAGAACGAGCTGGACAATCTCACGTCGCGACAGATTCGATGGTTTTCGTAGCGGCAAGACTTTCTCGAACGCAGCCATGAGCCTACGAAGACTTTCACTTTCCCTCCACCTTGGGATCTCGAATGGTCTGTATCGGCTGATCATCTGTGAATCGGTCTGAAGCCCTAGAACGGCATCGCGCGTACCGACAAGGACCATGCTAATCTGCAGGTCGTTGGCCAGGTATTTTAGAAGGTTCAAAGAGGCACGTTGCTCACGGTACGTTCCGGCGAGCAGGTGATGAACCTCGTCTACGATTAGCATCTGCGGCGACATCCGCCGCAAGATATCGCGAGCGAGCCGCTCGAGTGTGGCAAGCCCCGCGGCGGGGTTATGTGGCGCACCGAGCTCAAAGAGCAAGGCGGCGTAAAAGCGGTGCTGATCAGGGGTGGGAGGCATCTGTACGCTCACGACCGGACACCGCTCTACCCCGGTTCTCTCGTCGAACTCGCTGGGGTGCGCTCGCCTGAACTTGGCCGTTATCTTGGTTTTCCCGATGTTCGAGTCGCCGTGCAACAGAAGACACGGCATGCGCTCACGTCTCGGCGTGTCATAGAGCCGCTGCAGTAGCTGCAAGGCTTCAGTCGCTCGGGGATAGTCGATCCACCGGTCACGTAGCAGACCCTTTATGCGATCCTCTTTTCCGAGCAGGACCTGATCTCTTGCTGCGGGTAGCAGATGCGCGAAATCACACTGCTTCATGCTGGCCCCCTACCACTGTTCAACGTCATACGCGGTAACTGGTGCGTCGTAGTTCACCTGCTCGACCTGCCGCTGTTCAGTGAGTGAAAGATCTTCGATGCTGCTCTTCGGAACCAAACCGCCAGCTTGACGTGCCATGCGGCGTCGCGCTCGAGTAGCCCGCTGGGAAGTGACGACCAGTTGTCGCTGCTGCTCAACAGTCTCGAATATCTCCCTCTCCGATACTGCCCGTTGTCCCCTAGCCCAGATAGCTCGCAAAGCTGCCCGCTGTTCGAACAGCGAGATGGGAGGCCGACGCAAGTCCGCGTATCGCACTTCAACGAAACTGCCTCTGCCAGCGCTTACGAAGATGCGCGAGAGATCTTCTGGGTGATAGCGGATCGTCACGGACCGGCGTGTTTCCCGCCATGCCGCGAACAAGGGATGCCAATAGCGGATCAGGAAGAGCTTCAGCCCGTCCCGCTGAATGGTCCTGGATGCGACTGGCAGGAACCGGATCAGAAACTTCAGTTCGGCATACCGCGCATCGGCCAGTCAGCCTCAACGCCTAGTCTTTCGAGCCACGGCTCTTTCCGTAGAACTACGCGCGAGAGGAGCAAGCTTAGCAGCCCAAAAGTTGACTCAGTGCCGCTCGTAGCCAGCGGCGCCGGCACATCCGACGTCGCCGACGATACGGTGTGGATGGATAGTAGCAGTCCGATAGCAGCGCCCGATTAGTGATCTGCCAGCTGCTCGAGTTCGTTGCTATCAGCGAAGAAATCTTGCTGTCCGGGAAGCTGCGCCGGCGGCCGGCGCACAGCGCGCGGCCGCGGATGGCCGGAACGCTTCAGCGTCCGCGCGATCGCCTGCAGCTGCGCCCACACACGGTCCGCCTCGGCGGCCGACATGGTGTCGGCCGCGACTTCGAGTGCACTGACGAGCGATTCCAGTTGCGCGGGCGCTGAGGCCAGCATCGCACGCGCTTCCGGGCGCGCCTGGCCTTCCCGGTAGACCGCGAGCCAGTCCGCGAGCGCTTCGCGTTCGTCGGGAGTTAGTGCGGCGAGCAGCTCGGGCGATACCCGTTCCGCAAGCTATCGAAGAACGGCTCACCCAGTTGATCGGTCAACTCGTTCAGTTCAACCTCGACAATGTCCGGCAGCTCGACGGTCGCCGGCTCATGAAGTCGGCTGAGCAGGTCCTCGATCGTCTGGATGAAGTAAACCCGGGCATCTAGGCCCCGCGCGAGCGCCTTGGCATGCAACCCGCGATCTTCCGTCACCAGGACGTGAGCCACGTCTCGCTGCAGGGCATACAGGATCGAGTTGTCGCACTGATCGTTCTCGGACAACCCCGCGCCATTGTTCCAAGGGCACGCGGGCCCTTCGGGTAAACGGTGATACTGGTTGACCCTCGCCAGTGTCCGTTCCCGCCGCTCCGGATCACGGTCCCGTTCGATGTCTCTTACTGAGGCAGGGTGATAGACAAGCCGATGGCGCCCATTGCACATCTCCATCACATGCGCCAGGTTGGGCACAAGCACGGCAAGGGAGTCCTGAAGCGGAATCAGGATATTGGTGTCCAGCAAGATTCGCAGTTGCAGCGGCACGTATGACCTCTCGTTATCTGTTCTTCTTTGCCATTGCCGCACTGCCGAGTCGCCCGCCACAAACGACGACGCCACCTTTCGGTGGCGCCTAGCTGGGTCAGAAAGACTGCGGTCGGCTACGACTCCGATTCCGCAGTGCGTCGCGTACGCACCCGCACTTTCGCGCGGTACGTTTCACGAGCCGTCTTTTCCGTCAGTGCGCCGCTCTCAGCCGCCGCCTCCGTACGCTGGAGGATCATGGCGACCCCGCGCTTCTGCAGCGCTATCACCTTCGGGCGAAGCTTGCTAGATGCGTTCAAAGCCATAGAAACCTCCTTCGTCAGACGCCGGCCGGGTCACGCAGCGAAACGATACCCCAAATTCGCCACGCTCGAATTTCCTAGCGAGCCTATTATATAGCGCGTCAAGTTTACCTGTCTGCGGCATATAAAAGTACTGCGTTGTCTCAGGGAACGCGTCGGCATGACCAATTAGGGCCATACCAAGTGCTTCGCTGAACTGCCATATCATCGCCGGATCGGGCAATGGCCACTCAGACGGGTAAAACATCGTCTCCTGATTCGCCTCAGCCCGAAAAAACTTAACCAGCCGAGACTGCGGGGCCGGGACGAATCCTCCGTTCCACGCAACCGCCGTGTCCTGAATGTATTGCTCGTCGTGGCCAGCGTACGCCATGACATCGGCAAAAAATACCAAGTGACGGGTTCCAGCAAAGTCGATCCCGCTCGCCTCGGTCCCTGCGTCGACCGCAACAGGCCCCACGACGCGCAAGAGATCCATCTCCCCAACGCCGGGCGGAAATAGCGCCGCCAGCAGGGCGTCGCTCACGTACTCGATCATCGAACTGAATTCTCCACTCGCAAGATTCGAAGCATTTTCTCATCAAGTGTGCTCAACCCAAGTTCCACGAGCCGTCCCGATATTGGTAGGCGCTTCCGAGGATACCGGCCAGCCATGTCCTGACTGTCGCTGTCTTCATACCCCCAAACAAGACCAGAAACTCGTTGTCGGTGCTCATCAACATAGCGACCGGTAACTCGGGCAGCATACCGGTCCCGATGCCTTCTCGCGGGAACACGTTGCCGAAATCGCGCTTGAGCAGCAGGCGTGTTGTCGACCTGCTCAAGGTAAGAAAAGTCTCATGGCGGACCAGCCAGTAGCATTCGACACCCGAGGCGATGTACCGCTCCTGGCGCCGCAGGAAGTCGCGCAGGTGCTGGTAGGAGCGTTGCAGCTCGATCACGATGGTGCGCCCGGCAACTGAGAAGAGCACATCCGCCGCCCATCTGTCGCCGCCTGGCGATGCCCCCGGCACCTCCTCGGCACCCGCGATGCCCATGCCGTTCAGCGCCGCGAGAACGGCGGTTTTGCCCGACCTATGCCATTGGGTCTCCGGCGCAGTGGCGCACTCGACCGACAGGTGAGCGAAGAAAGGTAAGCCGTTGATGCTCGTCTTGAGCACTGCCGGCGCCCTGCAACACGGCATCAGAAAGTCACCGAGCTGCGTCGACTCCTTGAGCAAATCCCACTCGGAAATCGAGAACGCGGCCGCGTCTACGGGACGCCCGTCGCGGGTCCAGGCTGCTTGCGTCATGAGCGTGATCGGGGAAATGGGTGCTGAGCGGTGCCCCGAGCGCCGGGGCTCAGGAGCGACACAATTTTAGTTGTCGGAGCGCGCCGGAAATAGCGTATATGCATGGATGTCCCGAAATGAAGGGTAACATAGTCCTTAATATGTTCTCCTTCATTTCGCTAGACGCCGTCTCTCGAATGCCTTCTTCGGAATACCTTAGCGCGATTGCGCGGCACTAAACCTACGGCAAAATTGTTCAGCCAGTCTCGCGTTGACACTATCGGAATCCAGCGGCGGCCACCGACCAACATCGCGCCGGTGCCGCTCCAAATCGTGTGCCGCGTATCAGCGATGCGGAACAATTTCACGCCGGCAGCCCGTAGAAGAGCTTCCAGAGCAGCTCCTCAACGCGCCGCGCGCCGAGTTCGGTAAGCGCAACATCAAGCGGGGTACGCCCTTCGAGTTCCGGATGCGGGGTCGACAAGAACTCACGTGCGTCATCCTCGTCGCTCAAGACAGAGGTGGCCGTCGCAACGATCCATGCGAGGCGCCCTGGACCGACCAGCCTTTCGACTTGACGTGTTTGCATAGCAAATCAAAACCGCATCCGCACGCCCGCTCCGAGGCCATTTCCTGATGAGGCATGCGTAATCGTGTCATAGCGCCAAGCCGCATAAATGTCTGTGCGCTTCGAGAGGGGGTAGTCGTAGCCCAACGCGAACGTCGACCACCGGATACCGGAACCGGTGACAGGACGCCGACGCGTGCCCGCCCACGACAGCAGCATACTGCCCATTCCGAATCGCGCGCTTGCTCCCACCTGCACGGTGTCGTCGGTCACGTTGCTATTGTTGCTCACCCGCTCGTACTGGAACATGAGCTTCGTTGCGTGGATCCGATAGGCACCGCCGACAAGCCATGCCGTTTGTGCCGTCGCACCGTTAAGAAAAAGCGAAGCTGTGTGCAAACTTTGCACCGCAGCCGTTGCCGAAAACGGGCCGGCGAAGTAAAGCACGTTGGCACTATAGTTCGCCTGCCCAGTGTGGCCGGCCACACCCGCATTGCTATAGAGCAGGCTTCCAGAGAGCCCGCCGACCTCCGGTGTCTGATACAACACCGAACTGTCGATCGCCGTATCGCTTTGCACGGAAGCCGCCCCCATAGCCGAGCCCAGGTATCCGTGGGAGATCATCGGCGAAAACGCGAACGAGTTACCGAATGGATTGAAGAGCAACGTGGAGACGAACAGGGGTGCCGTATTGCGCCCGAGCGTCACTTCCCCAAAGCCTCCGCTCAGTCCGACAAAGGCATTGCGGCCGAAGAATGACTGACCATTGAATGAACCGAGCTGACCGGCGTTGACTCTAAAAAAGCTCTCCAGCGTGAATACCGCTTTCATGCCCTGGCCAAGATCCTCCGATCCCGACACGCCCCAAAATGACGTCGTCATCCCGCCTGAGCCAACCTGCCAGGCACTGCCGGCAGCGCCTGGCGCATGCGTTTCGCCGACAAAGGCGTCGATCAAACCGTAAAGCGATACCGAAGACTGTGCGTGGACGATTCCCGTGGCGCCCCACATCCCAACCGAAACGGCGCAAGCGCGCGCCATGCCCCAAACCAACTTCTGCATAGGTTCTCCTCCTCGTTGTTCGTATCGATCGCGCGCAACCGGGGCGACGCGTCTACGCGGGCACGACGCGCGCAAGCGGCCGACCGTGCTCGGCCAATGCGACGGCCACCACGAGTTCATCCGGCGCAGGAGAATCCGGCAAAATCAGCGACGCGGTATCGAAGTGGTCGAAGTTCCACATGTCAACCGCGCCATGCAGCGGAATGTCCAGGCACGCACCTGCGGCGCCGCGCTTCGTGACTGACGGAATGAGCGAGGTAGTCCCCGGTAAACAGGCGCGTATCGCCTTACCCATTCGTGGATGTAACAGTGCGGCCGCACACTCGAGCGGCACCGCCGTGCCCACCAAGGCAGCCTTGCCGTACACTTGAATGGCCGAGCGTTGGACACCCAGTGCGCATCGGGCGTGTTCGGTTAGCGACGTCCCCAGCTCCGCACCGAGCTCGTATAGAAACTCGAGCGGATCGTCTGTTCGCCAGTTCTGCCGCGACAGGACCGCAGCCGCAATGGCCTGGCGGTGCGCTGGATAGATCGCGGTGCCCAACTCGGCACGCCGATCAACCAGATGCACCACGATCTTTGCGATTTGAACGCTCACGGGGTTACCTCCGTGGCCACTGCGTGCTCGCCCTGCAACAGGGGCGCCGTGGGAAACGCGCCGCGTGCCGACTCGTAGGCGCGTGCGGCGCGCAGCACGAGTGCATCCGCGTGCAGGCGCCCAACGATCTGCACCCCCGTGGGCAAACCACCGGGCAGGCCGCACGGTATGCTGGCGGCAGGCAGCCCGGTCTGGTTGCACCACGATGTCTGCTGAGGCGCCGTGAGCAATGTCTTCGGCAACCCGGGCACCGGCAATGGACCGCAGTGAAACACCGGTGTCACGAGCAAGTCGTAGCGCTCGAAGAACGCGGCCATCTCGACACCCAGCAGATGACGTGCACGCAGTGCACCGGCAAGTTCTGGCGCGGTGACTTGCAGACCGGACTGCACAAGGACCTGTACGTCCGAGTCGAGCTGCGCACGTTGCGTCTCGCTCATCGCGCATGCACGTTGCGCAAAGAACACCGACCACTGAATCGCGTGCATACGACTGTCCAGATAATTGGCCAGCGGCTTCACATCGACTTGCTCGACGTGCGCACCCAAGGCCGCGAATACGTCCGCGGCCTGAGCGACACTTGCAGCGACCATGGGGTCAACCGTCACGCCCGCAATGCTAGGGCAATACGCCACGCGCAACCCGGCGACGCCATCCTCCAGTCCAATGCGATAGTCCACCGGGCGATCTGACTCTGACCGAAAAAGATCGTGCGCTTCCGATGCAACGCTGAGCATCAACGCGGCGTCACGCACATTGCGCGCGATTGGTCCGAGCGTGGACAGTCGCGTCCAGGATCCGGCTACACCGGTCGGCACGAGATCGAACGTGGGCTTAAAGCCTACGACGCCACTCCAGCACGCCGGCACACGAATCGACCCGCCGCCGTCGGTGGCCAGCGACAAAGGACCCATGCCGAGCGCGACCGCAACCGACGAGCCGCCGCTGCTGCCACCCGGCGTCACGCGCCGATCCCAAGGATTGCGGGTAATGCCGGTGAGCGGGGAGTCCGTCACAATCTTGTTGCCGTATTCCGATGTCGTCGTTTTTCCGAACAACAATGCACCGGCGCGGCGAAGGCGCGAAACCGCAGGCGCATCGCTACGTTGCAGTGTGTCCGGGCTCGTCAATGAGCCATACCGTGTCGGAAATCCTTGTACATCGATGAGATCCTTGACCGATACCGGCACGCCATCGAGTAGCCCGCGCGGCTCGCCACGCATCCAGCGCTGCTCCGATTCGCGCGCTGCCTGCAGCGCCACATCTGCATGGAAGCCGCACATGCAATTCACGAGCGGATCAAACTGCTGGACGCGCTCCAGCACTGCCTCCATACACTCACGTGGCGACAGTGCGTGGCGTCGATACTCGACAAGCAACGTCTCGACACTCATCATGGATATATCATTCATATCGCACTCCTTCGTAATATAGATAAAGTAATGACGGGATGTTGCGACCGCTTTATCCCTGACAGGCTGGCAAAATCGGACCGACCGAATCCAAAAGCGCAAAGCTGTTATCCGCCTGCGCCTGAGCGATGCGCGTCATGCACGTGACGTGATCGCCCGCCCGGCTCACACCCGTCTTACCGCGCGGCAAATTCAGCGAAATACCCGACAACGCCGTCTTGACACGCATGACCTCGACGCTGCCAGCGTCCTGTGCGGCCTGCGCAAAGAGTCGAATACCCGCGTACGTGCATTCCCCGTGAGGCAGCATCACCGCATAGGGGCCTAATCGCGGCGCACGGGTGTCGGCCACACGCGCGGTGTAGCGAGCAAGAAAGCGATGATTTTCAGCGCTATCGATGCTCATAAAATACGACGACACACCGATGGCGCCCGTTGATGCGCCCGCAGTTGCAATCGATAGCGATTCGTGCGTGATATCCGTGACCAACTGCGGCCTCATCGCAAACGACCGATACTGTTTGACAAACGTGACCGGATCATCACCGATGCTGTGCCATACGAGTTGCGGCTGCTGCGCCGCAATCCGTTGAAGCACGGCACCGTAATCGCGCGTGCCGAACGGTAACCAGTACACGTTCAACAAGCGGCCACCGTGACGAGATACGGCCGCCTCCAGCGCGGGCACCAGCACCTTGCGGTTGCTACCGACGTCCGAGACCACCGCGCTGACGCTTTTTGCACCACCACGCATGATCCACGTAATGAGCGGTTCGACCCGCTGAGCAACGCTCAGACCGGTACTTAACAACAGCGGATCACAGCGGCTCTCGTCGAAATTCGGATAGACGACAAGACGCGCGGACGTCTTAGCGGCCTGCAGCGCCGCCTCGCGCTCGGACGGCAGCACCATGCCTGTGAGCATCGCCACTTCGTCACGCATCAATAGCTGCCTGGCCTTCTCGAGCGTCACTGCCGTCGACATCTGCGTATCTTCGACGGCCAGTTCGAGTGGCCGCCCGAGCAGCCCGCCGGCAGCGTTGATTTCTTCAATGGCGAGCATCGCACAGTGTCGATTGGTCTCGCCAACCCGGGTAAGTGGGCCGCTCAACGGCGCAAGCAATCCGATCTTGATCGGCGCCGCCGCTCGGACAAGGTTCGGACAAGCGGCGGCGCTCAACGCCCCAAGCGCGCCCCAAAGAGCAGATCGTGAAAAGTCGCGTCGATTCATGTAGGTTCTCTTTCAACGAATGCTGCTTGCGAATCAGCCGTTCGTTCAGCAGCAGGTGACAAGAATTGGGCCAACGGGTGCGCGCTGTCCGTGCCGCGTTGCGGTTCGATTTTTCCCGCATGGGCGAGCTGCCCGTTCTTGAGCACAATGCATCGCTGCGCGCAGCGCAAGACGAGGTCAAGATTCTGTTCGACAAGCAGCACCGCCAACTTCGAACGACGGCACAGCACCGGGATCACATCGCCGATCAGCTCGACAAGATTGGGTTGCACGCCGTCAGAAGGCTCGTCCAGCAACAACAGTTTCGGTCGACCACACAATGCACGCGCGATAGCCAGTACCTGTTGCTCGCCGCCCGACAGCGTTCCGCCATGTTGCGAGAGCCGCGTTTTCAATACCGGGAAATACTCGAACACCTCCTCCAGAATCTCGGCGTCGCCCGCCGCCGCGGTTCCCATCATGAGGTTCTCGCGCACCGTGAGCTTCGGAAAAATCCATCGCCCCTGCGGCACCAACCCGATACCCAGTCGAGCGATTTCATGCGCGCGCATGCCGTTGATGACGTGCTCGCCAAAGCGAACCTCGCCGCTCACGTGCGGCAAAAGGCTCATGATCGCCTTCACAAGCGTCGTTTTTCCCGCTCCATTGCATCCGAGCACCCCCACCACTTCGTTAGGCTGAACGGCAAGCGTGATCTGGTGCAAGACAGCGATGTCGCCGTATCCGGCCGACAGATTTTCAATGTGCAGCATGACTTGCCCCCTGCCCCAGATAAATGCGTCGGACTTCCTCGTCCTTCGCAATGTCGTCGTAGCGCCCTTGGCGAACGATTTGCCCCCGGTGCATAACCCACGTCTCGCAATTGAGCGACTGCACGAAACGCAGGTCATGTTCGATGGCAAGTACCGCACACTGCTCACGCAGGCGGTGGATGAGGTGCACAAGCCGCTGAGCATCAGTGGCGGATAAACCCGCAGCAGGCTCGTCGAGCAGCAATAAGGCGGGGCGACACATCATCGCCATGCCGATTTCCAACCACTGGCGCTCGCCGTGTGGCAGATGCATCGCCAGCATGTCGGCTTGCGCGGCAAGTCCGATTTGCTCGAGAACGCCATCGAGATCCCGTATCGAAAACGCCTGTCGATTCGACACACCGAGCGCGGCCACTTCGAGGTTCTCGCGTACGCTCATCATCTGGAAGACATTTGTTCCCTGGAATTTCCGTACGACGCCGCGCCGGCAGTATTGATACATCGGTCGGCCGGTCATTCGCTCGCCTGCGAGATACAGCTCGCCAGCCCCAGGCACAATCGCACCCGACATCAACCCGACCAGCGTGCTTTTTCCAGCGCCGTTCGGGCCGATAACGCAAAGCAAGTCTCGTGCGCCAATTTCTACGTCAACGCCCGCAATCGCGTTACTGACGAGTGCACCAAATAGTTCGTGGTGCGTTATACGGGTATGAAGACGAAAACTGATGCCCGAAAGTTGGATCAGGCGACGCAGGCGTACCTGAGGAAGACGGTGGTCGAAGCCGTGCGTGAC
>NZ_NKFM01000071.1:0-100468 GCF_002223085.1 Burkholderia sp. HI2714
CGACTGGATGTGGACTTACAATCACGACCGCCCGAACATGGCCCTGGGCGGATTTACGCCGAAGCAGCGGCTGGCCATGGCCGCTTAGTTTCTACTTCTGAACCCCGTGGAAAACGGGGGGATTACCGCATGGCTAACACACCAGCCGCGTGAACCGATCATGGCTTCGCTCTTTCAGTCCAAGACGTCCCTACAAATTGTCGTGATGATCGGTGCGATGCTTTTGCTTCCGCCGGTAGTCGAGGAGTTGGCCTTCCGCCATTTCCTGCTATCTATGCTCCCCTTCCGTGCGAGCTGGTGGGTCGCAGCGGTCGCGGTATGTGCAACCGGGTTGTTCTTCTCGTACGTCCACGCTTACCAATACTGGACGACGAACTTGACGATTTTTCTTGTCGGCGTGGTTTTCGCAGTGGCGAGAATTCGTTCGAACGGCATGACGTTGCCCATAATGCTTCACGCCTATGCGGTCGTGCTGGCGCTTGTGCTGGACCAGCTGATGGCCGCAGCTATCGGGTAGCTTGCCGCGTCGTCCGCAACGGTTCACTGCACTCGCATACCGAAGTCATCAGGAATGCCAACGTCGTGAAGCGAGGGCTGCAGCTATGGCCCACGCGGCACCCCTCTGGGTCTCAAGAGGTTCGGTTGTCCCTCGCCAAGCGAGCACAAGCGACGGACACCCTCTTGAAACTTGTCAGCATCGTAGCATGCAGGTCGCGGACGGATTGGAATCCCGTGGTCAACGAGATCGCGCTTCTCCCTTTTTGGTCAGTCATCACAGCGGTCGACCTGGTCGTGTTGTCGCCGGTGACCGGGACTACAGCAACGACAATTGATTGCCGCTGGCCGTTGAGGGTTCGCGATCATGCTCCGGTGCCGCCATTTGCGGTTGCTCCGCGACAGGCGAACTCGCAATGGCATCGCCCCCCCGCTCGTTCCGGCAGCGCTCGCGGCCCCATTCGGGGCTCAGGACATCGGACGAGAACAGTACGCCGGGGGCAATCTGAATCAGCAGCGTCATCGACGAGTCCTCCCATTGAATGCCGTGATATTCACAAGGCTGGCGTTGCGCGCCAGACTGGACCAACCACCATGCACCATCGTCGTGATCGTACGGCACTTGTGGCCGTTGCTCTACCTCGATCGCAACAGACTGCCTGCGGTCGTGGGGGTGCGTTCAGCACCATTTCTCGGCGGTCGCGTGCAGCGGTAAGCGCGTTTATCACAATGGCACGATTGTCGGCTCGCTTGCTCGCCATATCGCGTAGCGAGTGCTGACGCGTCCGCTTTGTTTGCCGTGCGTATCCATTCTATTCCGAATGGCGGCCAGTCACGAGAACAGGCATATTTCTCTGTTCGACGATTTTGAATTCTTTGAACGCCAACCGTGCTTTTCGGACCTCTACGTCGTGGCCAATGTCACCGATCCAGGACGCAACCTCCTCTTGTGGCGTTTCGCAGCGCACGCCGATGACCACCTCGCGCAACGCGAGATGGTCACCAAATTCCGCGTAGTAGTGTCCATCGTCATCCCGGTCCTGAAGGTCAGCCATTACCCGATACTCGCCTTCGTATCGCCACGCATCGAACTTCGTTAGCAGCATAGCTTTCACCATGTCGGGGGTAACCCCAGCGTTGTGCGCATTTAGGTCGATGTCGAAATTGAGTCGATTTGGTTCGTAATTGATCTTCATCGCCCATTCATCTGGTACATCGAACCCAAGACACATGCCGTAGTGTTTGTTGCCGTAATGTGCCCACATGACCGGACTTTGCCAATGCGTTGAAAAACAGATAACACCACGCTGTTTGGATAGATGCTGGCGAAGCACCTGAGCAACCCTTCGATGCTGTTGAGTAGGGAGGATGTGTGGTAACAGCTCAAAGGGGTCGTTAAGTTCTTCGAAAAGCGAGATTTTCATGCGACGTTCGTCGATAATCTTCTTCGCCCATTTTTCTGCTGTCAGGTAGTAGAGTCGCATGGTCGGTCAGGATGGAATTGACTTGTGCATTGTATCGGCTTCCGGTAATGGATCCGGTATTCCGTAGAGGTCGGCTCCCGAGCGACTGCGCGCGTGGACATGAGCCTCGGGCTTTCTGATTCGCGCTATCGTATGAGTCTCCGCTTTGGTTTCTTTGGTCAATCGTTGTTCGAAACGGCGTAGTACAGGTGCCACCACCAAGCTGTCCGCGACTTCACGGCCTTCGTGCATTTCCATGCATCAGTGTCGCCAGCACTCATGGCCTTGAGCGTTCCATTCATATTCGGACACGCTCCGAGCCAAAGCGCGTATCGCTCGTTCTCGACGCGGACAAGGGCTTTCCCAAGCGTGAAGACCACGGCCAGCAGAAGCAAGATGAGTAGATTGCGAATCGCGACTCTCCCCGTTTTCCTATGACTTTTTACATTCTCTAGCACCACGCTCGACGTGTACTCCGTCCACGTAGAAAGCTAGGTAATGAATCCAACTTAGCATAATCGTCAGGCTCGGTCGATGTAGTTCGCGGTAATGCTTGCGGCCATGCAGTCGTCAGGAAAGAGATTGACGCGGAACCGCGGTTGCAATCGCGAATGCATATATTGACGTTCGCTGTAGGCAACGAAGCAACGGGTCCAATCATGCGCGATCACGAATCGACGGCTGTGCGCCAACGCCGTCAGATTGATGATCTTCATCACGTTCGGCCGTGCGACGTCGATGTCTGACGCGCCGAGCAAGGCCAAAGTTGGAGTGAGCGGTATGTAGAAGGTCGCCGGCGTATCGGGCACGAGAAATTCCCCGGCGTCCGGGCTCGCCTGGCACAAGCGCCACTCCAACGCACCGTGCGTCCTCATGGCCATCATGATTCCAGCGTGGATATGAAGCCCGGTGGCTTGGCGACTCGGTAGCGAGTTGTCTTCGTCGATGTATGTCGTGTGGCAAGCCTCTAGACGTTCCTTAAAGTCTCGGGTGAGGTCTGGAGTGCCTCGGCCAGCATTGAACTTGACTGCTGGTTCGGGGTTGTCGGCGTATTGCGCTCGGCCTTGCCATAGTGCGTGGAACTGCGTGATGAGCCGATGATTAAAACTCAGCCACCGCGTGTCCCCCTTTATCAGCCTCTCGGCGAGGGACTGAAAATCGCGTTCGATGCTTGCACCGAATCCCCCTTCCGCCCGCTGGTCCCACACATGGTTGGCGCAAAAGAGCTTGTTTCGGGCATCGATATTTCGAATAATTTTTTTTGCAGCGAAACTTAGCGCAGACAAGCCTGTTTTCGGATTTCGGAACCGCTCAATGCTCGCGCGCGGGAAAATGTGCTGGTTTCGCGTGAGCTGGTGCGGATTTCCCGGTTGGACCGGCTCGGGCTTGTGCTTGGTCTGTTCCATGGCTAATCGATGATCGTGTGTACGGCCAAGTTTGGCGCATCGGCCTGGCATCACTGCAAAGTCTCGCGACGTGTCGGAGAGCCCCCTTAGGAGAATGTCGAGGTCCTCGCCGCAATCAAGGCTGGGGACGGAGAATCAGCATCGGCCTGTGTCGCCGCTCGTCGTGGCTGATCGTTACTCGCTCGAGCGGCTCAGCGATTGTCCAGCCAGACATGCCGGCGGCAAGCACGGTGAGTCGCACGGTGTGGGCGTCACAGTCGTGGATTCGCGCTTCGCTCTGGGAGCGCGCGCCGGGCGCGTGCGTCGGATTGTCGAAGCCGGCCGATTGCTTCGATGGTGATCGGCTGATCTCTCATCCGCAGGATTGCTCCGGCCTTCTCATTGCGACTCGCAATAAGCTTGTCGAATTGCTCCGCAGACGCCTTAACCGACTCCGAGCCGACTCTAACGTATGCCGGCCCGGTGAAATGAGGCCGACCGTCGCTCGAGCTGACCACGACCGCCACGATCGTCTTTTCGTCGACCGTGAATGCATGAGACTCGTAGCTACGGATTGGCGGGTAGCAGTCGTTGGCAGCCTCGCGCACGCGTTTCTGGACGCTGTCGGAGTTCGGTACGCCCGTGATCATGCCGCCTTTGTCAGCGACACCAATGAAAAGAATGCCGACGCGGCCCGCCTGAATGGTGTTGGCAAAAGCGCTCAGCGTCTGCCGCAATTCGTCTCCCTTTACGCCTTCTGATTTACGCTCTACCAGCTGATCTTCATGGTCGCCGAGGCGTTGCCGCAGTTCGTCATCGGTCATCATCGACGCTCTCCGTTGTCACGAGCCAAACGTGCATGATATTTCGCCGCCTCGCGGCGCATCCGTGCCTCTTCCGGCGACACGTAGATCGAGGTCGTGCCGAGCGACGCGTGGCCGAGCGTGCGTTGCACGACCTCGAGCGCGACGCCGGCGGCCAGCATCTGCGTGCCAACCGTGTGGCGGAATGCATGGGGCGACGTGCTGGCCAGCTTGCGCCGCTCCGGCTCCGTCAGATCGGACATCACCTCGAGCAGCTGCACGACCGCCCATTGCGTGAGTCCGCGCGCGCCGCGCACGGAATACCCGCCACCCGCTGCTGCTGCGGCTACCGCTTCGTCAGTGTCGACCGGTTCACCGAATTTCTCGCGGGCCCGCGGCGTCGGCGGGATGACCAGCGGCGCCACCAGCGGCAAACCGGGCGGCTTCGCCGCGGCCGCTGCGTCGAGATCCTGGCCGCGATCGCGCCAGTGCGCGCGCAGCGCGTCGACGCACTCGTCGCTGATCGGCACGAAGCGTTGCTTGTTGCCCTTGCCGATCACCTCGAGCAACCAGCTAGCCGGCGTGTCGTCCTCCGCCGGCATCCAGACGAGCGCCGCACGCCTCGCTGCGGCCGCCTCGGCGATCCGCAGGCCGCCATCCCCCATCATCAGCAGCAGCGCGCGCGCGGCGCGCCAGCGCGGCCCGCTCGGGCCCTGCAGCTCGCTTCGTTCGGCCAGCGTCGCGCGTACGCGCGTCCAGAGGTTGAGTGGGAGCGCTCGCTCGACCTGCAGCTTGCGTACACGCCTGACGACACTGGGGTCCGAGACGGCCGCCCAAGGGTTGCCGGCCAGATAGCGCACCGCCACCAGCCACGTGAATGCCGCGCGAATCGCGCGCACCGCATAGCGCTGGCTTTCCGGCGCCAGGCCGCCCGGCGCGAACGGCCGCCATAGGCTACTGGTGCGCGCGACCGGCGGCCCCGTGAAGCGTTCGCCCGGCGCGGCGAGAAATGCCTTGTACGCCTCGCAATCCTCGACCCGCATCGACGACAGCGCCACGCCCCGCTCGGCCACGCACCACAGCACGAGGCGCTCGAGTTCCTTCTTGTAGACCCGCTGCGTCGCGGGCCGGTCGTCGTAGCGATGCAGGTACGCCCGCACCGCATCGAGATCGTGCGCCGCGCCGAGATACGCGAACACGGGCGCCCGATTCGCCCCGTGGGCGCCGGACAGCTCGACGGGCAGCGCCAGGCGCTCGAGCGGGGCCAACTGCCCGGCGCCGACGGTGACGCCTGCCGACGTCGGCGCGAGCGCGTCGCCGGCGTCGACGTCCACCTCAACGGCCGCGCCGATCGACTCTGCGTGTCGCCGCAACCAGGCGACCAGCACACGAGCGCGGCCGACGCCGACGCGCGGCACCGATCGCCACCACTGCCCACCGCGGCGGTTCACGAACGCTACGAGCTCGCCGAGCGTGCGGATGCCCTCGCCTTCCAGGCGTGCCGCGACGAGCGAGCGGAACCATCGGCCGACCGGATGCTCGGCCCGTGGCGTCGCGACCGCCCACTGCGCGGCGACCTGCTCGATCAGCTGCAGCGACACGGGCGTCAGGCGCGGCTCGCCGTATTTCTCGATCGCCGCCTGCAGATGAGATTTCAGTACCGGCGAACCGTCGCGCAGCGCGGCCGTGACCAGGTCGTCGCGCATCGTGCGCAGCAGCTGCGCGACGTCGACCGGCTCGGCGTCTTCGCGGTCGAAGTACAGTCGCTCGATCGTCTCGATCGGCAGGCCCTTCACGCGCGCGCGCAGCGCGGTGAATTCGGTGCGACTGTAGCTGCGCAAAGGCATCTGGGCCAGCTGCTGGGGACGATTGGCCATCGTTCAGGCGGTCGCCGGTTGGAGTTCTACGCCAAAGGCCTCGGCCCACGACGCGTCCGTGACGGCATCGAGGGTTGCGATCGCCCGCGCGCGTGCCGCGTCGAGCGTTTCCGCCTCGCTGTTCGGCACATGTCGGCCCGTGAGGACGTCGGATACGGCGTAGACCGGCGCTGTATCGATCGGCAGACCGACGATCGCGTGGGTGGCCCACGTCCGGTCACGGTGTTCGAACGGAATGCCGATCACCTCGACGTCGCCGGTCTGCATCGCGACCGAAAACACGATCGCGTCGACGCGACGCGGCGCCGGCCGCGCCGGCGCTTTCTTGGAAGAGGAACGGGCCATGGTGTCTACTCCAACTGGGAATGGGATGTTCGATGAATCGCCGTGGCTACTGCTTCGCTTTGGATCGCGTTGCAACATCCTGGACCGATATCAAGCCATCGTCGGAGAACGCCCAGCCGACAAATCCGAGCAGAGAGATCGCTTGAAGCGAGAACAATTCGCTACCGTAATCCAATTGCCGCCCGTGAAGCACTTGGTGTCTGTTCAGAAAGCCGGGCCGCGGCTTTGCCATCGGGTGGCTCTCCATCAGCGCCGATAGAAATGTGATGCCGTGATAGCGCTCGGGGTTCTTATCGATCCAGCCGGCGATTTCTGGGCGGTTCCGATGAACATTGAACAACGACTTACCTGTGTCGTCCCACCCGATCCCTTCGGCGGTTGCCAGCATTAAGGGAATGCTGGCCAGATAGCGGCCTGCTCGGTGGAGTTCGAAAGCTTCGCTGACAATATGGGCACGCGGCGGAAAGTCGTGGGCGGTCCGGTGTTCGATGTCCGCGAGGAGCGCGCGAGTCGATTCGGACATCAATATGTCCAGCTCGGCCACATTGGAACGGCAGTCGTCGATTTCCTCAAACAACCGTACTTCCGACTCCGGTTGAATGAACCAGTTGTGTGCAGAGGCGTGTCGGATTGCCCGCTCGTGGGCGCCATAGAACGAGTCCCATCCCTGGCCACCCGTGAGAATCCACTCGGCTTTCGCAAATATATCGCGCGGATCAGTCATGTCGTTTTCCTATGCTCCGGGGCGCGTCATTCTCGCCGCGTTTCGAATACGCGTCGCTGCCATGCGCGGGGTATCGTTGACGCTCGTCCAGTCGTGGTGCCACCATGCAATCAGCTCCGCGGCGATGGCGATCGTTCGTGCTGCGACGACGTCGCGAACTTCGTCCGCGACCTCATCCCACCAGGCCGCGCCTGCGGAGTCGCTGGCGCTGGGATCTATTGCCTGTCGATAGATCGCCTTAGCCGTTTCGAGCGTGATTTGCATCGCGTCTCCCTATTCCGTTTCCCGTCGTTAGCGCATCACCGGCCTCGCTGAGCGTCCTCGAGGATCGCGACCACCGCAGGGCTGCGCAGCGCAGCGCCGAGCACAACGTAGTCGGGATGGTCGCCCCGGGTCTCAGAAAACACGCACTCGCTGGACAAACCCATCGCGAACGCCATCGCCTGCGCCGGCGTGCTCTGGTCGAGCACCGTGCTGGCCACGACGTCGGCGATCACCGCCTGCTCGTGCGGCAGCGGCGCACGGCCCAGCTTCGGCTTAACGGCTTCGCTCACGCCGGTGGCGACCAGGCTGATCAGGTCGATGCGCGGCAGGTAGGCGGCCAGCTGCTCAGCCATGCCTTCTTCAAGCGCCAGCGTGAAGCCCTCGCGGAACAGCGGCGCACGCTCATACGCGATGCGCAGGCAGCGCATTTCGTGCGCGTCGACGGCGATGTCGGCCAGCTGGAACTCGTGCCGAACGTCGTACGCCTCCAGGCGCACATTCCGATCGTCCCCGGTCAGCGCGGGGCGCGCCAGCACGCTGACGATTACGGTGGGCGAACCGAGCGAGTCGGCCGAGCTGACCGGGATCAGCTGGATGATGTAGTGCGGACCTTCGAGTGAGACGCCGGCCTGTAGGCGCTGGACTTCGATCATGGATGGTTTCCTCGTTGTGTGTTGGTCAATGCCGCCGCTGTCCTCTTTCCGAAAAAGGGTGCCCTGGTTCGCAACGAACGGCTAGTGGGCCAATGCTCGGTCAGTTCGCCGGCGTCTGCCCGGCTTTCTCGTAGAACGAGTCCACAATCGCGAGCAGCTCGCGCAGGCGTGCAGCGACGCGCGGCGTCACGAACAGATCCACGTCGGCGGTGCGGGCGTAGTACGCCTTGGTCGGCCCGACACCATCCGGGCCACCGCCGATATCGAGCAGCCGCAGATCGACGGTCGGATCGGTCTTGTCGGCGTAGAGCTCGGCGGCGCTGTAGATGTTGTAGATGGCGCCATCCTCGGCCCAGTCTTGCGTGTCGACACACCATGCGTGCGCCAGCAATCGTTGCAGGTGGGCGGCCTCATCTGCGCCGCGCGGCGCTTCGAAGAACACGGTTCGTTCCTCGTACGAGCCTCGCGATTGGCACAGGGCATCCGGCAGCACGACGAACGCGCGGTACAGCGTACCTGTCGTGAGGGCCGTGGTCAGAATCGGTCGTTCGACTGCTTTCAGGCTCATCGTTTTCTCCGGTTTTGAGGCGCTTAGGCAGCGCCGATCTTGGCGGCGTACGCTTCAGCCAGAGCGCGCGCGTCGGCCGCCCACGAGGTCGCGCCGGCCTCGTCTGCCGCGTTGCGCAGAAAGTGCGCGGCGTCTTGCCAGTCGCCGGCGGCCACGGCTTTCCAGGCGAGCCGGCAGCGCGTCACCTGCTCGTCGGGGGCGTCCAGTAGCAGGTCGTAAGCGGTTTTCATCGTCGCTCCTGGTGAAGGCGTTTCGTTCAACTGCGCGGCACGCGCTGCTCGAGGTGGATCACATTCGCGCGCACAAAGGTCACGCGCTCGCCGACGCAGAAGCCGGCGAATTCTTCTTCTCCGGGGGCGTCCGGGAATTCCGTGATACGCGCGCCATAACGGTTGTCGGTCAGCGCCGTGTCGCTCACTATCGCGAGAAGACGTGGCCCGATCTTGGGCTGCAGCTCGACCGCGTCGCCTCGCTCGATCGTGTCGCGGGCGACGTCGCGCGCCGTATCCCAGCCGCGCGTGAGCGCCGGCGCGATCGTGAAGTCAGCGGGATCACGATAGCCCCACACGCGGCGCAGCAGCTGCCAGGACGCGATCGGCATGGCGCCCTGTCCGGCCTCCCAGCGCTGCACCTGACGCTCGGTGACGCCCAGGCGCTCGGCCATCTCAGCCTGCGTGCGTTCGTTGCTGGCGCGCATCTGCTTCAGTTCGGCCGGCGTCGGTGCACCACGCCGCACGGCGACCTCCAGCGTGACGCCGCCATCCCATTCCAACGTGACGGGGCCACCGCACTGCGCGCAGGTGGCCGCCTCGCCGTCGTGGCTGTCGTCCGGAAGCCGGACCTCGCCGTTGTGGCGACATTCGAAGCAGCGGTACACGTACCGCACGCCGTCCTTGCCCTTCTCCATCCGCGCCCCCTGGCAGAAGCCGACAAAACGTCGGGTGGTTTTCAGCATAGCACGACATTTTGTCGTGTCAAGGACAGGTATAACCTACCCTCCGGGGTTTTGGCATATTAAACGCAATGCCGATAAGGAGAGTTATCGGCATTGACCGCGCGCCACAAAAACCCGGCCGCAGCCGGGTTCCTCGTCGCTCAGCGGCGCGTAATCAGGTACACGACCAGCGGCAAGCTAGCCAGCATGGCGATCGCCGCCAGCGGGTGATACAGCCCGTAACTGGCGGGCCAGAGAGCCGACAGCCCGCGGTCTATCGCCGCCAGCCCTACCAGCCCCGCCGCGACCGCCAGCAGCCCGATTCCTGGGTTCATTTCCGATCTCCTCTCGGTAGTGGTCGATTCTATCGCGGCAGCCACTCACGCAGCTGGCTCACCGTCCGGCAGCTCGGGGTCCGGCAGGAACGACACCTGGCCGGGCGGGATGACAAAGCTCGGCAACCAGTCGTCCAGGGCCGTACACACGCGCTCGTAGGCCGCGTCGAGCCCGGAACCCTCCGGTGCGTTCGGCGCGTCCGGAAACAGGCGCCGGCCGGTCTCGATCATGTCGTCGCAGAGGAAGCCGTACCGCCCCTTCTGCAGCATGGTCCACAGCGCATCGTAGCGCTCGGCCTCGAGGGACATCAGGCCGACCGACATCGCATCCGCGATCCGGAATTTCATGTAGCCGATGCACCACTCGAGGAACATCTGCTGGACAGCCGTCATCGGCGTTGTCACTTCGCCACCTCCTTCGCCACGCCCACGTATCGCAGGACGGCGATCGGCATACCTGGTTCGCCCGGCGGTCGGCCCGCGCTTATTGCTCGCCTCGGGACGCGTTGACCGTGCACACGATGCACGCGGCGAACGTTATTACCGCCGGTACGTTCCAGCCGAGCGCGAGGCACCCGACCGTCAATGAAAAGGCAAAAATCGCCGCACCGCCGTATCCGTTCATCCCCGCTCCCATTCTGTTGTCAGGCGCACTGTCGTGCGTCGGTGGCTCCGATCGTGCCGCCTGCGGCCGCCACGCCGCATTACGTCGCCGGCCGCAGCCAGTTTTCGACCGGCAGCCCCGCGACGCGGGTGAATTCAGCCGTGTTGTCGGTGACCAGCACGGCGTCGACGGCCAGCGCATGCGCGGCGATCAGCATGTCGTTGGCGCCGATCAGCTGACCTTGCTTTTCAAGCTCGGCCCGCAACCGCCCGTAGCAGCGGTCCGCGTCCGGCTGCAGCGGCAACACCGTCAGGCTTGCGAGCAGCTGCTCGACGCGTTGCGCGAGCGTTGACGAGCCACGCTTCCAGACGCCGAACCGTAGTTCCGCCGCGACGACGATCGAGGTGCACACTTGCTCCGGCGGGGTTTCGCCGATCCGGGTGGCGCATGCGCCGCGCGGGTCGCGGATCACGTTCGACAAGATGTTGGTATCGAGCAGGTACAGCGTCATTCGATGTCGACCGGTTCAGGCGGCAGGTCCTCGATGTCCGGAAAGGACTCGTCCAGCGGGGTCCACTGGGCGAACAGCTCGCGCAGGGGCGCGGCCTCCACGGGCTCAATGATCAAGCGGCGGCCTTCCCGGTGGATGGTGACCTCCGAGACCGGCAGCTCGAACTCGCGCGGGATCCGCACGGCCTGGCTGCGCCCGTTGCGAAACAGGCGCGCGTGGCGGGTGTCATGGGTTGGCATCAGGACGGCCCCTCTTCAATCGGGTTAGCATATGCCACAGCATATACAAGCCGACGCGGATTCGCAATGCGCTCGTGATCATGCTGGCGCGCCGATCGATTGGGCCGTTCTGCTTTGAGGAGATCACTTGCTGTTGTGGGGGCGTTTCGGTTCGCGCGGGTCTTCGCGAATCACGCTCCGTGCCGGCTTGTCGACGCGCAGCCCGCGAAACGACGGATGACGCAGCTGGCCGGTCCGCGTCCATTCAAGAAACGCCACTTCGGCGACCAGATCTGGATTCAGCCAGTGGAAGTCTCGATCCCTTTCGGGTGTAGGGACACTGACGAACGGTGACCGGTTGCGGCCCATGACTGCGAGCTGACTTTCGAATTCCCGCGCTTGGCGGGGCGTGAAACGCGGCGCGACCTGCCCGACGTAACGGAGTCGACCACCTTCCTCGTACACGCCTAAGAGCAGTCCGCGCACGCCCGCTGTTGCGCCCTTACGGCGTGAAAATCCGCCGATGACGAACTCCTGGCGTTTGCTGCATTTGAGTTTGATCCAGCCGTCCGATCTTCCCGAGCGATACGGCGCGTCCGCCAGCTTGCCCATGATTCCCTCTAGACCGAGGGCACACGCCGAGGCCAGCATGGCGTCGGGGTCGGCGTCGATCGCCTCAGAGAAGCGCACCTCGTTCCCGAGAATTTCGGCAACGAGCTTCGTCAGCGTGGCGCGGCGTTCACGCCACGTCCACGGCCGGAGATCATTGTTGTTAAGCCACATCAGGTCGAAGACGACGAGCGAAATCCCTGCAGTTCGACGTCTGTCAAACGCGTTCTGCAGGCCGTTGAAGTTTGGCCGCCCTTCTGTATCGAACCAGACGGCCTCCGCGTCAAGCCACGCACGGTCGACCGGCAATCGTTCAAGGACGGACCTCAGGTGCGGAAGTCGGGCGGTCCAGTCGTGGCCGTTCCTGGTGAAGATTCGGACGTCACCAGCGTCGATACGCGCGAGCATCCGGTAGCCGTCGAATTTGATCTCATACCCCCACTCTCCCGTCGTTGGGGGTTCTGCAGCAAGCACGGCCAGCGACGGCTCGATGAATTCCGGCATGCGACCATTTTCGGGTACTTGCGTCCGGGCACGGATGCCGCGCTCAGTTGTCCACCGCCCCATATGCCCTCCTCGCTTTGTAGGTATGTGGGCAATCTATATGCCCGTTGCGTGGGGCGTTTGACCAGGACAGACGATCTTGGCTCGAGCCAAGACCGGTCGACCAGAGGGTGAATGAACTGTTCAGGATCGGCGGCAATCGTAACCACGGCAATCTCAGTGAGCTACTTCCGCGAGATCTTGGCTCGAGCCAACTCTTGGACATTTTGTGACACTCCCTATGGAAATCCGTCTTGGCTCGAGCCAAGACCGTTCAGAAGTGCGGTCCATGGCGAATCATTCAACATCGGATTGCGATCTTGGCTCGGGCCAAGACGGTGGCATTCTCGATCCGAATCGTTGTTACCTGACCACATTTTATAAAGATCACAAAAAAATATGGTGATTTGATTGACTTATTTTGACTGAAGAATAAAACTCCGAGCGTTGAAACAAACACTTTCCAGTGGAGGTGAAATGGTCATCACGATTGGGGCGGAAAAAGGAGGTGTTGCTAAGACGCGGTTAGCAACGCACATAGCAGCTCTGGCTGCCGCGGAAGAAGTGGATGTCGTTCTTCTCGATACTGATAAGCAGGGTTCTGCGATGAGTTGGTCGCGAATTCGAAACGAAGAGGGCGTTACACCAGCCATTCCAGTGCTCGCTCTCCCGGCAAATCCGGCCCGCGAACTGGCAAACCTTGCCAACAAGTACACCCTCGTCGTGGTTGACATCGGCGCGCAGAACTATCGGACGATGCTGGAATGCGCACTGTTATCCGATCTCGTGCTGGTGCCGTGCGGGCCTGATCAACAAGAAGTGGAGTCGACGTTGAATGTCTTCGCGACCCTTAAAGACATGGGGCCGCGGCATGAAAGCGGTGAGATCCCCGCATACGTGGTGCTCACTCGGGTGTCGCCGGTCGAAGGATCGAAGGCGACTGCGGAATTGCGGGCATATTTGAAGAGCGAAGACATTCGACTTTTCGATTCCCAGATTCCGCAGAGAGAAGCTTGGCGTGCGACCGGCAAAACCGGCCGGGCCGTTCATGAGCTGAAGGGCCGTGATCGGTCGAAGAAGGCGATCGATGAGATGGAGGCGGTCTATCGGGAAATCATCGAACGGATCAACGGTGCGGAGGTCAAGTAATGGCTACTTTTAAGAAAAAAGCAGTGGCGGTCGAGCGAGTTGCGGCGGTGGAGGATGCCGCTTCGTTGGCTCCCATCGTGGGCGATCCGCGGATGGCGCCGCCAGTGGCAACTATCTCCCAGCTTCGTGGGGGCGGGGTTGGCTCGAGCCAAGAGCCTCCTAGATATGAAATCGGGCAAACGTATGAAGTTCCGGTTGGCAAAATTAAATCGAATTCTGTCAATCCAAGGGCCATCTATACAGCCTCTTCTGTATCTGAGATGGCTGAGTCGCTCGCGGCCCGAGGGCAGGGGCAGTCTGCGAGTGCGTATCAGGATGAAGCGGGCGACGTCGTACTCATTGACGGAGAGAGGCGCCTTCGCGGGGCTCGAACGGCAGGTCTTCCTACGTTGCGGCTTGAGATTCGCCCCAAACCAGCAAGTGAGCGGGAACTGTATGAGGAAGCCCGCGCTGCGAACGTAGAGCGCAAGGATCAAAGCCCGCTCGATGACGCGATCAAATGGAAGGAATTGATATCGCGGAAGATCTATCCGACACAAGCGGCTCTGGCCAAAGCGCTGAGGCTCGGGGAAGATCATGTTAGCCGGACTTTGTCGCTTGCCCAACTGCCGAGCAAGATCGTTCAAGCCGCCGCGGAATATCCGGAACTTCTCTCACTCAAAATGCTGAACGCAATTCGAGAATTCTGGGAAGTGAAAGGGGAAGAGGAGACCCTCGACCTTATCGCCGAAGCGGCTAAAAGCGGGATGGGTTACCGCGATGTCGCTGCTCGCCGTAAAGCTGCTGCGAAAGGGACGGTTCGGCGGCCCAGGTCGACGCGCGAGCAACTGACCTTCCGTGGAGCGAAGGGCGAGTTCAAGTCGTTTGAAGAAGATGGCCGGATCGAGTTGAAGCTGAAGGGGTTGGCTCCGGACGTCGCGGCAGAGATCAGCGAAAAGATCTTGGCTCTATTTCCGAAGGAATAGGGCGGTTGCTCCTCCGCGTAACGGGTTGGGGTCGATATCGGAGTGGGCCCCTGGATGACG
The DNA here is from genome assembly GCF_002223085.1 of Burkholderia sp. HI2714. NCBI lineage: Bacteria > Pseudomonadati > Pseudomonadota > Betaproteobacteria > Burkholderiales > Burkholderiaceae > Burkholderia > Burkholderia sp. HI2714. The sequence goes on from NZ_NKFM01000071.1 coordinate 14,506, forward strand.
CTGGGGCGCATTGCTCTTGTGATGGGAAGGTGCACGGGCAGGGGACACGACTATCGGTTATGGAGCGATGGAAGTCAGCGTGGTCCTGTAGCGCGGACTCGTCTCTGGAGCGATGGAGGGTAACGTTCCTCCAGCGATGCGCTATATGGGACGGGCGTGAGCGTGAGAGTGTGTACTCACCTTGCGTCGGGGCAGCTTGGCGGTATCGTGTCGTTCTTCCAGCGATGCTGATATGGCAGGGTCGTCTCTCCAGCGATGGCCGCGACGGCCTCTTTGTTCAACACTGTCGTTCTTCCAGCGATGATCTACCGTGTCGGCGCTGCACTTTTGGCGCGGAGGTATCGTGCTTACAACGATGGACAGGTCGATTAGAAAAAGATTAAAAGAAGATTAGGCTCTGTGGACAACAGCGGTAGCCATTTGATTGCAAAGGTGTTTTTTGAAAGGCCTGCTCGCTGGAAGAACGATAGCGGCATCGCTGGCAATACGAGTGTTACCTCGCTGGAGGCACGATTGACCACGCTGGAAGCACGATAGGGGCATCACGCTGGAGGAACGAGGAACATCGCTGCAGTGACGAGTGCGCTGTGATACCTCGCTGGAGGCACGATAGTCCCGTAGTTTTTTTGCTGAACCATCGCTGGAGAGACGAGACAAGGGTCTTGATGGCGAAATTCACGTACTTATACTTCTCGCATGGCAAATTCCATCGTCGACCAGGTGAAAGCGATCGCAGCACGCGCTAGCAGCGCGGGTGTGGAAACGCAATCTCATCCGACACAGATTCCACTGTGGCCGGCGAACGTTCGTGGGATGCCAAACGCCCTCGCGCGCTCGGCTCTGTTCAACGTGAACAAATCGAACGCGCCGCGTATCCGAATGGAGAAGGCGCTTATCGCAAGCGTTGATGGCGTCGAAATTTCGTTTAGCGGGGAAGAACTGAGACAGGACGACGCGGACGTCTTTCTTGAAGTGCTTCACCTGGCCCGGGATACTCAGCTGAACGAGAAGGTGGAATTCACAGGCTACAGCGTGTTGAAGTCGCTTGGCTGGGGCACGTCGGTAAAGTGTTACGACAGGCTCGTGACGACGCTGGAACGGTTGCAAGCGGGGCAAGTCAAGGTCCGCTTCACGGGCAACAAAAAGGGGTTTGTCGGGTCGTTGATCCGTAAATTCCTGTGGAAGGAAGGCACCGAAACGGGAACTGACGGCAAGACGCGGTGGGTGGCGTACGTCGAACCAGAAATCGTCGCGCTATTCTCTGACGACGACTACACGCGGCTGGCGCGCGAGCAGCGTCAGCGACTGCGATATGAGTTGTCGAAATGGTTGCATACGTACTACCACACGCATGCAGTGCCTTTCGCGCATTCCGTACGTTTCCTTCATCGTCAGTGCGGCTCGCAGACGAAAGAGTTGTTCCACTTTCGCGCGAACTTGAAGAAGGCGCTCGACGAACTCGTGAAAGAGGGCTTCTTGGTCAGCTGGATGATCGACAAGAACGACCTGGTACATGTCGTGCGTGCGTCGTCGCGTGGCGCGATTGCGGCCTGAAAAAGAGGCGGTATTCGCCGGGCAGTGACGCGGCTTCTAGTTTGGTGATGATCGCTTAACAGAATTCCCGCGCCGTCGTCGGTAGCGCGCCGAGCAACTCGGTCCTGTCGATGAGTTTGCTCGCGATCAGGTGCCGCACCTTGCCTTCGGCCTGCCACACGCCGTACACGGCGAGCAGCGCGGCGCCGAGCGCCTCCTTTCGAAACTTCTCCAGCAGGCCCGGCCAGAGGATCACGTTGACCTGGCCCGTCTCGTCCTCGAGCGTCATGAACAGCACGCCGTTCGCCGTGCCCGGCCGCTGTCGCACCGTGACCAGTCCGCACGCGCGTGCGAGCTGCCCGCTGCGCAGCGTTGCGAGCTGCTCGGCCGACTGCAAGCGATCAAGCGCGAGGCGATCGCGCAGCAGCGCCAGCGGATGCCGGCCGAGCGTGAAGCCCATCGCGCGATAGTCCGTTACGATCTCGTGGCCCTCCGATGCTTGCGGCAGCGCCGGCACCGCGTCGTCGCGTTCGGTGCCGCGCAGCAGGTCGCGATCAGGCACGGCAGCGGCCGCGAGCCAAAGCGCCGCGCGTCGGGTGCCGCCGGCGAGTGAGCGAAGAGCGTTCGCGCGCGCGAGCACCTGCAGGTCGTGCCGATCGAGCCGGGCACGGCGCGCGAGGTCCGCGACGTCGACGAACGGGCGCGCTGCGCGTGCGAGCTCGATGCGGCCGGCGACGTCCTCGCGCATGCCGCGCAATAGCGAGAAGCCGAGACGCACGGGCGCCGAGGTCGTCGGCCCTTCGATCGCCGAATCCCATGTGCTGACGTTGACGTCGACGGGCAGCACCTCAACGCCGCTGCGCCGCGCGTCCTGCAGCAGCTGCGACGGCGTGTAAAAGCCCATCGGCTGGCTGTTGAGCAGCGCAGCCAGGAACACGGCCGGTTCGTGTCGACGCAGCCATGCGCTCGAGTAGACGAGCAGCGCGAAGCTGGCCGCGTGGCTCTCCGGGAAGCCGTATTCGCCGAACCCCTTGATCTGCGCGAAGATCGACTCGGCAAACTCGCGATCGTAGCCGCGCTCGAGCATGCCGCTCACGAGCCGTTCGTGGTACGGCTCGAGCCCACCCTTGCGCTTCCATGCGGCCATCGCGCGGCGCAGCTGGTCGGCCTCGCCGGCAGAGAAGCCGGCCGCCAGCATCGCGACCTGCATCACCTGCTCCTGGAAGATCGGCACGCCGAGCGTACGCGCCAGCGCCTTCTCCATGCCTTCCGACGGAAACGTGACCGGCTCCAGCCCTTGGCGCCGACGGAGAAACGGATGCACCATGCCGCCTTGCACCGGGCCCGGCCGCACGATCGCGACTTCGATCACCAGGTCGTAGAAGCACTGCGGCCGCAGTCGCGGCAACATCGACATCTGCGCCCGCGATTCCACCTGGAACACGCCCATGCTGTCGCCGTCGCACAACATGTCGTAGGTCGCCTTATCCTCGGCCGGGATGTCCTGCAGTTCGAACGTCTCGCCGCGCTTCTCCGAGATCATGTCGAGCGCGCGGCGCACCATCGACAGCATGCCGAGCGCGAGCACGTCGATTTTCAGGATGCCAAGCGCCTCGATGTCGTCCTTGTCCCACTGGATGATCGAGCGATCCTCCATTGCTGCGTTCTCGATCGGCACAAGGCGCGTGAGCTTGCCGCGGCTGATCACGAAGCCGCCCGAGTGCTGCGACAGGTGCCGCGGGTACCCGAGCAGCTGCGCGGCAAATCCAGCCCACTGCTGGTTCAGCGGCGCTCCGGGATCGAGGCCTGCCTCCGCAAACCGCTGCAGCAGATCGGCGCGCGAGTCGAACCAATGGTGCTGCTTCGCCACGCGATCGACGATCGCTGGATCCACGCCGAGCGCTTTGCCGGCTTCCCGCAACGCGCTGCGCGGTCGGTACGTGGTGACGGCGGCCGTCAGCGCTGCGCGATCGCGGCCGTACTTGCGGTAGATGTACTGCATGACGATTTCCCGCTTTTGATGCTCGAAGTCGACATCAACATCGGGTGGCTCATTCCGTTCCTTGGAAATGAATCGCTCGAAGAGCATCGATTGCCGCGACGGATCTACTTCGGTCACGCCGAGGCAGTAGCAGACTGCCGAGTTCGCAGCCGAGCCGCGCCCCTGGCACAAGATGCCTTGCTCGCGCGCGAACTGCACGATGTCGTAGACGGTCAGGAAATACGCCTCGTACTTCAGGTCGGCGATCAGCTGCAGCTCGTGCTCGATCTGCGTCTGGACGTCGATCGGGATGCCGGCGGGAAAGCGCCGGCGCGCGCCGATGTAGGTCTGCTCGCGCAGGTACGTCGCCGGGTCGGTGCCGGCCGGTACCAGTTCATCCGGATACTCGTACTTCAGATCGTCGAGCGAGAACGTGCAGCGCCGCGCGACGCGTACGGTTTCCTCGAGCGCGCCGGCGGGATAGAGGTTGGCGAGCCGCAGACGCGATCGCAGGTGACGTTCCGCGTTCGGCGCGAGCTCGTATCCGCACTCCGATACCGGTCGGCCGACCCGGATCCCCGTCAACACGTCCTGCAGCGGCTTGCGCGATCGCACGTGCATGAGCGGCCAGCTGGTGGCCACCACCGGCACGCCGTGGCGCGCGGCGACGCGCTCGACCACGCCGCGGTGGATGTCGTCCATCGCGCGTGCGTGCAGCGTCAGCGCGACCCATGCGCGATCGCCGAACACGCGTGCGAACCATTCGACCTGCGCGTCGAGGCGCTGCTCGTTGGCCGGGAAGTCTGGCGACAGGATCGCGATGCAGTCGGGCAGGCTGCGGAGGTGGGTGTACGGCGCTTCTGGGTGCTCGAGATCGAGCGGCGCCAGCCGGTACGTGCCTTTCTTGCCGCGCATGCGACCGAGCGAAATGAATTCGCAAAGGTTGCCGTAACCGTCGCGGTTCATCGCGAGCGCGGTGAAGGCGAGCGCGGGGGCACCGTCGGCGCCTGTCAGCCGGAAGTGCGAGCCGATGATCAGCGGCATGTTCGCCGCCTTCGCTTCGACGTGCGCGCGCACGACGCCGGCGAGCGAGCATTCGTCGGTGATCGCGATCGCGCTGTAGCCGAGCTGCGCCGCGCGCGCGACGTATTCCTCGGCGCGCGACGCGCCGTGTAAAAACGAAAAATCGGAGGCGACCTGAAGTTCCGCATAGGCGGGCAGGGCGCCGAAGCTGCCGGCGTCCATGATGGATCAGCCGAACAGGCCGTGCAGGAAGAAGCGCGCTTCGCTCTCGTCGCTGGCCGTCGGCCGCTCCTTGTAGATCCAGTAGCAGACGCCGTTGTCGTCCTCGGCGACGAAGTAGTCGCGCGTCACGGTCTGCCCGTCTTGCCAGCCGCCTTCGATGCGCTCGCCGGGCGATACCATGCGCAGCGGCGTGCCGTAGAACGGCCGATGCTGGCGCGTGAGCAGCGGCACAGGCTTGGCAAGCAGCCAGGCCGGGCGCGGCAGATCCGCGGGCAGCGGCGCCGGCTTCGGCGCGTCGCGCATCGGCACCCATCGGGCGGCCGGCTCCGGACGGTAGTCGGCCATGGGAGCCGGGACGAGCACGTTCTCGGCGCCGAGCCGCGCAGTCAGCAGTTCGAGCAGCCGCGCGTGATCCTGCGGTGTGCCGCCGGGGTCCGGGAACAGCGAGTCGCTCGGCGCGGCCGCTTCCTGCACGCTACGGGCGACCAGGCGAACCGCGATCACGGGCCCGGCGAGCTCGACGTGGCCGAGTCGTTCCTTGACGAGCCGCGTGAGGTGTTCCTCGAAGCGGGTAGGGGCGCCCAACGCGATTTCGATTTCGGTCGGCGCGATCGCGTCCCGGCCGCGCTCGTGCTCGAGCAGCAGCGCAAACGCGGCGACGTCCAGCTGCTTCGCGGTGAGCCACCCAGTCAGCTGCAGGATCAGCCGGCGCGCGACGAATAGCAGCGCCTCGGCGTGCTCGACGCGATCCATCAGTTCGACGCGCGTATCGAATGACGGCGGCATTTCGAGCCAGTCGTAGGCGGCCGGCGCGGTGCCGGCGACCTGGTCAAGCCAGTCGAGCAACTGCGTGCCGCAGCGCTTTTTCAGCCCGGCGCGCGGCAGGCGCTGCAGATCGGCCAGCGTTTCGCAGCCGAGATCCTCGAACCAGTTCGCGTAGCGTCGGGCGTCCGGCGCTACGACGAGCGGCACGCGCGCGAGCGCGCGGCGCAGCGATCGCGCGGACAGCGCGAGGCCGCCGCGCAGGCCCCGGGCAACCATCCACGCGGCCGGGCCCGACGATGCGACCGATATCGCCGCGGTGACGCCGAACGACGCGACGACGTCGCGCACGCGCTGGCGCAGCGCGCGGACGCCGTGAAAGAGGCGCAGGCTCGCGGTCACGTCGAGCACCACGACGGCTTCCTCGGCGTCGACAACGCTCGGCGTGAATTGCAGGAGCGCATAAGCAACCCCGAGCACGAACTCGCGCTCGCGCGCGGCGTCGCGCTCGCGGATCTGCGCGTCCGGCGCGAGCGACAGGACGCCACCTCGGCGCATGCCGGCGACCACGCCGAGCGCACGTGCGGCGCGATCGAGCGCCACGACGCGGCCGCCCTCGAGCACGACGAGCCCGCGCGCATCGTCAGACGACGGCGCCGGCGATCGCGGCCGGAACACTTCGAGGTTGAGGTGCGGCAGATGCACGCCGATCCAGACTTGCATGACGGTTCAACAAAATCGGCGAGGGGGACACGGGAACGAACAGGGGCGTATCGCGTGCCGGTCCGCGGCGCTTCACGAACGTGACGTCGACGCCGTCACGCTTGGGCGCCAGCGCGAGCCGCAAGGGTGCCGGCGACGCGTCGCGCGCGGCGGCCGCCGGCCGGAAGAGGTAGAACAGCGCTTGGCCGCTCTGCGCGGCTAGGTTGAGCCGTCGCAATGCGTCCGCACGGACATGCGGTTGCCAGAGCAACACAGCCGCGCACGTGCCGGCGCGCAGCGCCTGTTCGGCGGCCCACAGCGCATCGGCCGTGCGCGGTGCCGGCAGCATCACGAAGCCGGACGGATCGATACCCCAATACGCGAGCGCCAGCGGTTGCAGCGCATGCGGCGGTTGGATCAGCATGACCGGCTTGCCGGCCGCGCGTGCGAGCACCGGCGCCAGCAGCCGAAGCTCGCCGATTCCAGGCTGCGGCGCGAGCAACTCGATCAGCGCGCCGGCTGGCCATCCGCCGCCGGGCAGTTCGGCCGTCAGTTCCGGATGGCCCGTGTCAACGCCACGCGTGCTGGAGCGAGCCAGTTGGCTGGCTCGCCAGAGGGCCGGGTGTATAGCCTCGGGATGGGCAAGGGCGGGGTGCATGGGGTCAGTTACGCAAAATACCTGTATGTTTATACAGTATATGCCAGAGATAACCGCCCCTCCAACCCCCGCGTTTACGCTGCGAGCTGGTGCTCGTAGTACGGCCGCTCGCGGTCGGCCAGGATCTCGCGCAGCTGCGCGCGCTGGCTTGGATCCGGTGCGAGCCAGGCGTCGACGTTCGAGGATTTAATGGGGACAATACATCTGTCGTGTCCAGCAGCCGCCACTTCCGGTGGTGGGTCGTCGGTGATCGCCGCGAAGGACCACAAATCGTCGGCGCCAGGGATCTCGGTGCGGGTCCACAGGCAGGCGACCTGCATGTGCTGCGCGGGCGTCGGGTCGAAGCGAAGCACGACATTCTGGCCGTCGCGCTTCACGTTTTCGAAAAAAGCGTCGACGAGCACGAGCCCATGCGTGAAGCCGAAAACCTTGCGCCAGGCCGTGGCGAGCGAATCCGAGCGCGCGTTATAGGTTGCCGGCTTCTGTTTTTCGTCCGCTTCAGTCCAGCCCGGTATCCGGCATCGATACCGCATCGGCACGACCAGGCGCTTGCCGTCGAGTTCGATCAGCACGGGCGCATACCAGCCGGGGAAGATCCGCGAATCACGCTCCTGCAGGTCCTGCCGGCGAAGCTCGTTGAGCCCGCGCGTCGCCGCCTCGATCTTGTTCGTGGCGATCCGGACGTCCTCGCTGGCCTTCTTCGTGATTTTCACGGCGAGCTCTTTCTCGGCCGCGGCGAGGCGCGCTCGTTGCTCGAACAGATCGGTCTCCAGGTCCCGTGTTCGTTGGCTACGAAACGCTGCGATCGCGGCCGAGATTTCGTCATCGACACCAGCGAATGCTGCGTCGACCGCTTTCGGGATCTTGATGTCGGCGCCGGATGCGCGCGCGAAAAAGATGCGCCGGAACGTCTCGATGTCCATGTCGGCGCCGTAACGTCGGACGTACTCTCGATAGTTCGCCTGGATCTTGGCCGAGTAGCACATCGTCGTCTCCCATAACCATTGCTCTTCCAACAGAGTATCGCGCTCAGGCACGGGCTGAACAGAATTGTGCGGATTCCACGAGGGTTGAGGGCGGCCCCGTTCTTGTAGACATTTGGGGCGTGGAGTGGCAGGGGAAAATTTCGGCGGGGGCGATCCGCTTGACCGTTAGTTGCGCAATCAGATTGTCCCCCTCTCTGAAAGCTAAGCTGCCGGGGATAGTCGACGGTGCTTGCGGGCAGCCGGGCGCGCACGCGCGCGCGCTGATTTCGGGGTGCGGCTCTGACGCGCCCCGAAATCTTTTGTCGCGCCGTTAGCGGTGCGGCGGCCAGCGGCCGCCGTAGCGCTTACGGCCTGCCGGTGGAAAGCGCATGCAGCCCGTGGGGGTTTCCTGCCAAGCGGGCGGAGCCCGCGTGACACCGCGGCATTGCCGCGGGTGGATATGGGGTATAGGTAGAGATGGGTTCTGACTAAGCCCCGACACTTAACGGCGAGCCGTCCCGACAGTTAAATGCACTTATCCACAGTTGCGAACGGCCAGGCGGCGACACGGCGTCAGAATCCAGACCGAAAACCAGCGAATGAGACACCAAATACCGGCAGAAGACGGCACGACGGCGGATCCGCGCAAGCGCCATCCTCGCGGTAGCGATAGATAGGAGGAAACCGTTTGGACGCTAGGCGGGTGGGGCGAGCTGGTTATGCGCGACCCGGAAACACCGGTCGCGGTCCCAGTCCGGGTAGATATCTTTGAGTTCGCCGGCGCGGATCATGATCGCGCGCTCGAGATCGGCACGACGATCGTCGTCGGAGCGCGTGCTCCGAGCGACGGCCTTGGCCTGAGCAGCGGCCAGTTTGTCGGTGAGCAGCGTGCGCAGCTGGCCGGCACTGGCATGGGCCTTCCGCTCGGACTTGCGCGCGGCATTACGCCGGCGCTGCGCACGCAGGTGGGCGCGAGTGCGCTCATGGCGCAGCCACTTGCCCAGGCCGAATTGTTCGAACAGTGCAGGCGTCACGTAGCGAATGGCGGCAAGCCCACGATAGCGCGGCCCTTCGTCGCCGACCGCCACCTCGCACTGCGGCCGGCTTTTCACCAGCCGTGCGGTGACCAGGTCGCGCAGCGCGCGCTCGGCACGGCGCACCGAGAGACCCGCCTGCTCGGCCAGGTAGGGCAGGGTGAAATCCACCCAGCCGCTCTGCGCCGGCACTGCAATACGCAACGTCGAGACATCACAAAATTTGACGAGCGCTCGCACCAGTTGCACGCACGCTATACGGCGCTCGCTGCGCTGCTGGCGGCGGCTTCCATTGGCAGCGTTCAGGGCCGGCAACCAGGCCTGCGGCGTTTCGAGATATCGGCCGAGGCGCAACTTCAACTCGCGCAGCAGCCGGGGGCTGTTCGCCGGCGCCGGACACGGAATATCCGCCGGCCAAACGCGCTCGGGCAGCGACGCGCGTCGACGGGGGGCGTGCGTAGGCGCGGCCATCCAGTCGTCGCTGGCGGCCGGACAGGTCGGATTCATCGGGGCGTGCGCCAGATTCGGCGACGTACCGGGAATCAGCCGAGTCATGAGCTGGTTCAGTCCGTACCCGATACCCTCGAATTTTGGATATCGGGGTCGCCGCCAGCCGCTACCACGGGGCGGAGCGGCAGCGCCGTTGCATCTGTTTTCAATGCCTCACCGACAATACGGCCAATGTTGTTCTGGATCATCATCTGATGTGCTGATTCGTTAAGTTGCTGTCACATAGATGACGCTTGACAGGGCACGCTTCTGTTCTAGAATCCGAACTTTCTGGTTTGACGCCTGCGACGCCGAAGGTCCCTGTCGTACGTCATATTGGTCGCGCCCCGAGTGCAATCGGGGCGTTTTTTTTGACTGGCCTATCCAGTCCTCCGTATTCGTTAGTGCTACACAACATTCCAAAAGAATCGCTTTCAGTCCAGCGGAACTAGGCGATTCCATGACCAGTTGCACTCACAACCAATTCGCCGGTCGATCCTCATCGGTATAGGGCGGTTGATCATCGAACCTCGGGGGCGGCTCATCGACGACCGGTGGTTCGGCGAACAGCGGAGTCGAATCCGGTTCCGTTTCGGACGCCTTAACCACCGTGCGCGTTCTGTTTTCGAGCTCGCGCGCAATCGCGGAGCCCGGTACCGCTAGGGCATTCGTGGCCGCTGCCGATGCGAGCGGCCGCGGTTGCCGTTGGGCCTTCCGCGCCGCGTCGAAGGCGGTCAGGGGAAGCGGGGGCATCACTTCGGTCCCCGGCCGCCAGATCCATGGATCCAGTTCCGACTCCGCGATAAGCGTGTCTAGCTCGGACTGGTAGCCGGACGACACGTCGGCCGGCACAACATAGAGCGCCGTACCGCGCTCGGCGTCAGTCAATAACGCCGTGGCGATTGGATGCTTAGCGGTCTGGTTGTAGCGCAGGCACTTCTGGTAACGACGGGTGGCCAACGCCTTCAGAAGCGCGTTATCGGCGAGCGATTCGAACGGGATCCACGATTCGTTGGTCAGCATCATCGACACCTCCTGGACGGTGGCGATACCGGCCGCTGACAGGCTCGCGGTGGCGATGACCATGAGGTGGGTGCCTTCCGTTGCCGCCCAGATCTCGAGCTCGGACGCGAAGACCTTCTCGACCCGCTTCTTGGTCTTCTCGTCGACCATCAGGCCATAGTCGGGTAGATGCTTGATGACCAGCTTGAAGCCAAAGCGAGCGGTCGCGATTTCCTTGAGCTCACCGATCACCAGCACGAAGTGCGGCTTCCCGGATTCGGAAACAGAAATCCGGGCGAGATGCTCGGTGCGTCGCTGGGCAATGCGGTCCTTCTGGTCGCCGACGAACATCTCAGGGACGTACAGCATGTCCTCGAGGCTCATCTTCTTCGCATTCTTGCCCGCGACGGCCAACAGCAGATATTTGCGGACCACAGACCAGTTCCGCTTGCCGGCCATGGCCGGCGACCAGCGATTCAGGCCGGCCTGTTCCCAGAGGTAGTGCAGCAAACCCCGCAAGGTCAGCTTCTTGCCATCCGTCTTGATGCTGTCAGGCTCGTCGCCAGAGGGCTCCGGCATCTCCCGCGAGGCACCTTTCGCCAACGCGAAACCGAACTTGAGGGTGACCTCTCCGGATTCCGGATCCTCGACGATGGCCGACCCCTCTACATCGCCGTAACCGCTCAGGCCGGGCGGGGTTTCGTACGAGTCGCAGCCGAGCTTGTGCTTCGCGCCGGTACCGGGCATACGCTTGACCTGATACCGCCCCTCGAAACGTGCGATGTACATCGGAATCGGTGGGGTCGAGCACAGGCAGAGCGGACGTGTCTTTGCCTCGTGCGCAGCTGGCAGTTTCGCGAGGAAACTATTGCTTCCCGCCTCGTATTCCAACCCGTCTAATTCAAAGTTCTGCATGCCAGATCTCCTGGTTTAAACGGCGGCTGAGCGCTTGGCCGAGCCCCTCAAGGGCGCTTTGGCAGAGCGGGGATCGGCCTCTCGGACATCTAGGCCGCGCGCGCGGGCCTCAATCAGCAACTGGACGAGTTCCACGGCCTCGTCGGCCGTCATGTCGCCAGCGATCGCGGCCGACACGATGCTGTGTGCTGTCACGGGTTTGCCACTTCGAAACACCTGATCGGGCATGGGAAGCTCCGGTATGGGGATGGGGTGGCTCAATCGCTGTCAGGCGGGACGTCGCCGAATACGGTGCCGAGCGCAATCGCACCGAGCAGTTCACGGGCGTAGGTGACCGACGGTATGGCGTCTCCGAAATAGGCATCGACGCCATACGGATTCGTACACCACAGACCTTCGCCGCTGACGAAGTCGAAACAGTGCCCGTCGACGTCGACCGATTTGCCCGCGGCCAGCGCCTGCACGAAGGCGTCGGGCGTTGGGAGATCCAGCGCCGGCCAATCGCCGGCTTCGATTGCCGCCTTCGTGTTGGCACGTCGCTCGTCGGCCGCCTTCTCTCGCGCCAGCTCGTTCTCGGCTTCAGCCAAGGCCTCCGCCAGTTCAGCCTCGGCGTTGGCCTGGTCGACCTGCGCCCAGTCGACGGCACTTTCGAATGCGTCTCGCAACACGGGCACGTCGGCGAGCAACGGCGAACAACCGAGATCGTCGGCACCGACCAGGACAAGATCTCGGCCGAGATCGCTCGCCCCATAGCGTGCCCGTTTCAGGAGTGCGTTCCGCGCTTCGGATCCCTCATCGGTCGTGCAGATCGCCATCGCGTAGTCGACGCGAGCCTGCAGCGCGCGCTCGAAAGCAATCGGCACCTCAGGATTGCGCAGGCCGATGCCTCTCACCACGTCCGGTCCAGCAGGAAGTTTCGAATTCATGGTGATCTCCTTGGTTACCAGACGAATCCCGCACCTACACCGGCGGCCACGGTGCCGCGCGTATCGGTCGAGCCGTTCGCCTTCAGAATCCAGTGGCCGGCATACGTTGAAATGCCGAGCGCCATGGCGGACTGCCCGCCGTACGTCCCGCCCCCGATGGCCACCATGCTCTTTCCCGGCGCCGGCGCCTGGGGCAGACTGGCGATCGCGACAGCCGCGGCGATGCCGCCATTGGCGTCACGTCGGTCGTGTTCGATGCGGTTGCTCAGGTTCGTCACCGTGTCGTTCAGCTGCTGGACGTTGACGGCATCGGTCGGGGCCGTTCCGGCCGAGACATTGGCCAGTGTTCGCGTCGTACTTGTCGCCGAGTTGCCGATCGACACCGAATCGTCGCGGTCGGCCACTGAGCCGGCGCCCAGCGCCACGGCATTGGCGCCAGTTGTGCTCGCACCGCTGCCGACCGCGATCGAGCCGCTGCCTTGGGCAACGGCACCCACGCCGAGTGCAACACTGCGATCGCCGGTGGCCACCGCATTGCTGCCGATAGCCGTCGCATCCGTGCCGGTTGCAACTGAACCGGCGCCGGTGCTGTTGAACGCGGCATATTTAAGGCTGCCCTGGCCGGGCTCGGGGAGGCTCTGGCTGAACCTCGACGGAAGGATCGCGCCAAGTCGGACAGAAAGTGCATCAATCGCGCTGGTATTGGCGGCGACGTTCGCATTCGTGGCAAAGAGCTGAGCCCCGTTGACCGCATCCGCGCTGGTTCCTGATAACGCGCCGGGCGCCAGGTTATGGATGGTGACGGCCGTCCCGGCTCCGAGCCCTCCAAGCGTCACGCTGAGCTTCGTGGGATCGTCGTAAGACAGCGCGTTACCGGCGATCGTATTGACCGTACCGATAACCTGGTTCAACTGGCCGACATTGACGGCGTCGGTGACATTCACACCCGCTGCCACACCAGAGACGCGGCGCGCGCCAGCCAGGCCGCCGACGTCGATGTTGGTGCCGCCTGTGCCGGCACCGATCGTAATCGCGCCGGCACTCGAGCCGCCGCGTTGTTGCACGAGTCCGACGGTACCCGTAGCGAGCTGGCCAGCCAGGGCGGAGACGCTCTGGTTCGTCGCATAGAGTTGACGTCCCGAGACCGCGTCGGTGCTGTTCGCCGTCAAGGCCCCATCAGCGACGTTGGTTAGGGCGACGGGCGCACCTGCCGTGCCGAATGTGACCCGCGTATGCGAGGCGTCGTCGTAGGCGACCGCGCTCGCGCCGAGCGCCCTGGCCTGAGACGCCACGCCCTGCAGCTGCTGGAGGTTAACCGCATCGGTGGCGTCAGTGCCGGCGGCTACGCCCTTGACCTGGCGCGCGCCGGCGGTGCCGGCGATGTCAAACGCCGTACCGCCGGTGCTGGCGCCGATCGTGATCGTGCCCGTGCTGGAACCGCTGGCTTGCTGCACCAGGCCAATCGTACCGGCCGCCAGTCCCGATTGCAGCGCGGCCAGCGTCGCCCCGCCGTTGGCGACGCCGGTGGACAACGACGACACGGCGAGGCCAGTCGACGTCGACAGCATTGCGATCGAGACCGCGTTGGCGCTGATCGCCTGGTTGGCGGTGTAAAGCTGCCGACCAGACACGGCGTCCGTGCTGGTGGCCGTCAGTGCCGCGTCTGCGACGTTGGTGAGCACGACGGGCGATCCGACGCCGGGGTCGCCGAGCGTGACGCGCGAATGCGTCGAGTCATCATAGGAGACTGCGCCGTCGCCGACGGCGCCCACAGCCGCCGTTACGCCCTGCAGTTGCTGCAGGTTGACCGCGTCGGTGGCGTTTGTGCCGGCGGCTACGCCCTTGATCTGGCGCGCGCCCGCAGTTCCGCCGACGTCGAGCGCGATGCCTCCGGTGCCGGCGCCGACCGTAATCGTGCCGGTGCTTGCGCCGCCGGACTGCTGCACCAGCCCGACAGTCCCGACCGCAAGACTGGACGCGAGGGCTGATACGCCGGCGTTGGCCGAGGACAAGCCGGTCGACAGCGACGCCAGGCCATGGGAGACGCCGGTCGAGAGAGTAGAAAGCGCCGTGGTCGTGCTGGTCGACAGGCTCGCGATCGAGACGACGTTGCTGGCGATGCCCGTGGAAAGCGAGGACGCTGCCGCCAGCGTTGACGTGGACAGGGCAGCGATCGCGCCGACGTTTGCGTTCGTCGCCTGCTGGGCAGCATAGAGCTGCCGACCCGTGACAGCGTCGGTGCTGCTCGCGTTCAACGAGGCGTCCGCGAGGTTGGTCAGGGTCACAGGCGACCCTGATGCACCGAGCGTGACGCGGGTATGCGACGCGTCGTCATAGCTAACTGCGCTCGCGCCGATTGCGCCCGTCTGGCCTGCCACGCTCTGCAGCTGCTGCAGGTTGACCGCATCGGTGCCGTCGATGCCCGCGGCAACGCCCTTGACCTGACGCGGTCCAGATGTGCCGGCCACGTCGAGGGCCGTACCGCCGGTGTTGGCCCCGACCATGATCGGGCCACTGCCGGTCCCGCCGGTCTGTTGGACCAACCCGACGGTTCCGGCCACCAGGCTCGACGTGAGAGACGACACACTTTCGTTGGTCGCGGACAAGCCAGTCGACAGGAGCGAGAAAGTAGCAGCCGTGCTGGATGAAAAGCTTCCGAACAAGGCCGCACTATTAACCGCGCCCGTCGAAAGCGACGACGTGACCGCCTGCGTTGAAGTAGACAGTGCGGCGATCGCACCACTGTTGGCATTCGTCGCCTGCTGCGCGGCATAGAGTTGCCGGCCGTTGACCGCGTCCGTGCTGCCGGCGTTCACGGAGCCGTTCGCGAGGTTGGTCAAAGTGACTGGCACACCCACCGCACCAAAGGTGATGCGCGCGTGGGACACATCGTCGTAGACGACCGCGCTCGAGCCGATTGCGCCTGCCTGAGCCGCCACGCTCTGCAGCTGCTGCAGGTCGACCGCATCGGTAGCGTCTGTGCCTGCGGCCACACCCTTGACCTGCCGCGCGCCCGCGTTGCCGGCGACGTTGAGCACCGTACCACCGGTACTGGCGCCGATTGTGATCGCGCCCGTGCCGGCACCGCCTGTTTGCTGAACCAGACCAACGGTCCCTGCAGCCAAAGCAGACTGCATTGCCGAGAGTGTCGCGCCGTCGCCAGCCAGGCCAGTCGAAAGAGACGAGATCGATCGGCTTGTCGTAGTCGACAACGTCGCAATCGCGCTGGCCGTGCCCGTCGACAGACTTCCGATCGTTTGTGCGGTCGACGTCGAGAGCGACACGAACCCGGCAGCGGTGTTCGTGGACAAGCTCGTGACCGTCGTGCCGATAACGGACAGTCCGGTTGAGAGCGATCCAAAGCCCGATGCCGAGCTGCTCGACAGGCTCGTGACGTTGGCCGTGTTGCTCGAGAGCCCCGTCGATAGCGACGACAAAGATTGTGAGGCGGTGGTTGACAGCGTAGCGAGTCCGGAAGAGACGGCGGCAACTCCCGTGGCATTGTTGGCGGTCGCAGTCGACAGCGACGTCACGGACTGACTCGTCGACGTTGAGAGACTCCCAACTGCCTGTCCCATGTGATAGAGCTCGGATCCGTTGACGGCGTCGAGACTTGTTGCACTAACGGCGCCGGCGGCAACATTAGTCAGTTGCCTCGGACTTTGCGGCGCACCGAAACTCACCACCCCGTTGGACGTTGATCCCGCCACCGAGTAGTTCTCACCAGCAATACCGAAGCTACTAAGCGGATGCGCGGCGCCGGTCGTGGATCCCGATCCGATTGCGACATCCTGCGAATTGTTCGCGACGGCGCCGGTTCCGATCGCGACGGAACCATTGCCCGCGGCAGTGGCGGCGGAACCCATTGCCGTTGCATTCGTACCGGCCGCCGTCGTATTGCCGACCGCTACCGCATTCGTCTGCGCGGTGCTGGACGTCCCGAGCACGATCGAATCGGCTCCGGCCGCCGTCGACGCGTAACCAAAGCTCAACGAGCGCGGCCCGGCAGAGGTAACCGCCGTGCCGATCGCAACGGAATAATCGCCAGAGGCAACGGCACCATTCCCATCTGAAAGCGCACCGTCTCCGGACGTCTGAGCATGCACTGGACCAGCCATCGATGCGATCGCCGCGGCGATCGCGATCGATAAACCGCTTGGTGTAGGGCGTTTCGAAAATTTCATTACAATCCCCGCTTAACAACGAGTGCCCGGTCTACGG
This sequence comes from Burkholderia sp. HI2714, assembly GCF_002223085.1. Lineage (NCBI taxonomy): Bacteria > Pseudomonadati > Pseudomonadota > Betaproteobacteria > Burkholderiales > Burkholderiaceae > Burkholderia > Burkholderia sp. HI2714. The sequence goes on from NZ_NKFM01000071.1 coordinate 30,939, forward strand.
GACGTTTACGCCTGCGCTCGCGCAGGACCTGGAGCCCTCTGTTCCTGTCCTCCGCCAAGATTCCGGGAACAGAGGGGGTTTCTTTCGGCAACATCGCCATCGATCTGACGGCGCTGCCTTTGGTGAATCTCAAGCACGGCACCCTCGAAGGCGTCGCGCAGCATCGGGATATCGGCAGTCAGGGGCGGGAATTCCCCATCGTGGATGCCGACGCATGCGCGAGCGGGTGCTATCGCGTGGTGCCGAGCGGCATGGAGGTGGCTGAACCACTTTGGCGAACCGGGGTCTGTCGTACAGACCGCATAGGCGTACTGGGCACGCGAGAAGGGAGAACGGACGGCCGTCATCGCGACGCCTCCGACTGCGACAGCAGTGCAGCAGCAATCACCGGAAAGGTCCGCTGCATCGGCGGATAGCAGATCTGGTTGATTGCACAGCCTTGATAGGTCACCGTGAGGCCGAACATCTCGCGAGCATTGACCGGCACACGCAACGTCACTTCTCGCTCGAACACCTCAACCGGACGCCCAGCACTCGGATCAGCGACGACCTTGCCGGCGCGGTGCTGAATTGAACCGAGGTGCGCGCGGCCGTCATCACTCGCGACCCGGAAGCGGTCGCCGTAAAGTCGGTAACCGTCAGCGATCGCAAAATGGAGGACGACAGCGCCACGTTCTTCGGTCATGCGAACGCGGAACGCTTGCTCGGGCGACAGAAACTCCTGCGCGTGTGCCTGGCGAGCGAGGACACCGCCAACGATCCACGCAAGCAACGCCAGCGACACGGCCACGACTAAACGGTGCAGAACGCGAGTTCGAGCGGTCATCGCGCACCTCGCTGCTTCCACGCCGATTCAGTGCGGGCGAGAATATATAAGACCGGCAGCGCCAGTAGGCTCCAGAAGTACAACGTTGCGCCGGCAACCATTCCGTCGAAACACAAGTCGAAAGCCGATTCCGCCAACCCGGCCGCCGACGAATCGAAGTTCCCGACGATCACGATCATCAACAGCATGCAAATGAAATAGACACACATGCCGAAACGGTGCAAACCGCGTTGCGCACGACGTAGTGCGCTCCACGTTCCACGTCGAGTGCACGTCGAACGTACAGCCGCCAAGAACAGTAGCGCCGTAACAAACGCGGCGATGAACACGGGCTCCGTGCTATTCCAGAATCCGAGCGCATCAAGGTAAGCAATAGGCGCAATCAGTAACCAGGTAACGAGCGCCAACACGCCGAGCATGATTCGCACATGTCGACGATGAACGGGGGGGTGAAGGGGACGCGTATGCATACGGCTTTCTCCTTTACATGCCGCGTATTTGTCCAATTCCATCGTGGTGTTCAGTTCGCAGACCCACTGACCAGATAGCGCAGGGCGTCCTGACCGCCTGCCGCCGCGGCTCGACGCATGAGTTGCATGCCGATTTCCTGATCCGAATCGGTCGCCGCCGTGGTGTGGCCGAAACCCGCGTGCTTTTGCAGGTGCATGCGACCAACCAGGTACATCGCTGTCGGTTCGCCAGCGTCTGACTCGGCCTGGAGCAAGCCCGGATAGTCGCGATTGAAATGAACGGCAAGCCATGTACCGGCGGAACGACTTCCGGCTTTCAGGGCGGCCTCCATCGCAGGTCGCATGTCGAAGTGCTCGCGCGAGCGAGCCCAGGACTGCAAGGGCCCGTTTGTGCAAGTGATGGAAAACAGGCAAGCCGCCGCCGCAAGCGCGACCGCCGCGCCCTTCAGCGTGCGTTGGGCAGAGGGATCCGTGTTGGTCAGGATCAACGTGCCTTTTGGCCAGGCGATCGAGGCTGCAGCTCGCCGGCGCTCGATGGAAGATGCGCGATATCGATTCATTGCGGGTGCCTCTACAGAAACGCGAGATCGGGGAAAAAGACCAGCCGGCAAGCCGGCTGGCGTCAAAGGGAAGGCGCAAGGTAAGGAACAGCACCTTCCCGCCACTAAATTGCGATCAGGCAGGCGCTACTGGCCGATGCCTCCCTTGGCCACGTCGGTGGTCTCGGCAAACGTGTATTTCTTGACGACCCCGCTGTCGTCGAACAGCACTGTCAACGTCTTCTTCCGCACGTCAGCGCCATGTGCAAACGCACCGACGATCGGGACGAAGTTGATAGCGTGCGGCGTGGCGTGCGCCAGCTCGTATGTCCAGATCTCGAGACCCGAATCGGTGAATGTGGTCTTGTTCGGTGAACCGAAAGCATCCTGAACGTCCTGCTTCGTGCTCTTGCCCTGCTGGATTTGGGCCTGAACGCTTGATTGCGTCGCGGATTCGAGGTGCTCGTTGCCAGTGGTGGCGCAACCGGCAAGTAACGCAGTGGCCGACAACGCGACGATCAGGAGCGTGTTCTTCGTGAATTTCATGGTCTTCCCCTTGGTGTGATCAACAGTCAAAAATGGCGGTGATTCGTTGCTGGCCTAATACAGGCGGCCGGATCGCGCCGCTTCACATACAGTGCGATACCAGTCGTCCATGTGGCGCCTGACCTGCAGCTCGACGTAGCTGATGTACGGTCGCCACCACGCGTAGAAAAGCGAAGCGACGAGGCCGGCGAACACGTACATCGGCAGCGAAGCGCGCGGCTCGACGACGATCGGGTAGTCGAGGTGGAATCCGTTGGAGATCAGCCGCCACCAGAGCAACAACGCCGGTGCCCATGCCAACCAGCACAGTGCGAGCCACTGCACGACGTAACGCGTCGCCCAATCGGCTTCGATACGCAGCAGTCTCGGACTGGTCCACAGCCGACGGCGAATGTGTCGACGTTCGGCCAGATAGAGCCGCGTAAAATGCGGAACGGGACGCACACGTCGGGGGGCGATTGAAAATAGACATGGCGGCCCCTATCGCTCGATAGAAAGCTGGTGGTCGTGTGATCGGTCTGCGCGTTCCGCTTCGTGATCGCGCTCCCTGACCTGGTGCAGCGCGCTGTCCGGCGAATACTGAATCGCGATCTGCTCGCCGACCTCGACATCGCGGGACAGACGATCGCGCGGATAGACGATGCCAACGGTCTGACCGATCTTGACCAGCGAGTGGTGCGTCGAGTTGGCGAGCACCTCACCGCGGTAGTGGCGCTCCAGCTGCTGCGCATCGCGCAGAATCAGGTTGTGGTAATCGCCGGCCAGGCCGATCGCCCGGCGCGAAACATCGTCCGGCACGTCACCCTCGGGTAGCTGGCCCCGATGGATCTGTTCGGACAGGTTGGCGCGTTCGATTTCGCTGTGGGGAACCGTGCTGATCGAGGTCCGCGTTTCGAGGTGGTGGTAGGCCGCGTCGAGCTCGGGGAAGAGGGCGAGCGCCTGGTCACGGCCCAGCGTGTCGAACGCGCGGCCGCGCTCCGCGTCGCGCGCGTGGTCAACGGTACGCCGGCGCGGCGCGCGCGCCGTATCGACTTCGACCTCCGTCTTTGGCTGATCCGGTTGGCGTGCAGACGGCAGAATGGCCCGTTCGCGTACCGGCTCTATGCCACCCGGATCGACGACGACCACACGACCGTCCACGATGCCCAGATTGTCGACGCCCTGATCGCTCCAGTGGTATCCGCGCTGACGAAGCGCGTCGGCCGTGCGCGCGACGTCGGCCGATGTCACGCCTCGCATATCGGCGCGGGGCATGATTTCGTATCGCAGATTGCCTTCGGTGCCGCTCGCCACCGGCTGCAAGACCTCGGGAATTTTTGGCCGAACGGCAAGATCGCCGGTTCCGAGCCGCACCACATGCTTGTCGTCGGCCGCCAGCACGACCGACGACGCGCCGGCGTCCAGCGGTGTCAGGTGAGTCATCCCGTGCGAGCGAAGCCTGGCCTCGAGGGCGGGCAGATGGCGCGACGCAGCGATTTCCTCGGCGACCGGATCGGGGAAGTGGCCACCGACGTTCGGCACGTCACGCGTCATCGACCGGAGGACGTCGCGCAAGCCGCGCTCCGGTGCCGGCCGCGCATCCGCATACGCTCCGTTGACCCGTGCTTGCGCATCCCTCTCCGGGACGCGTAGCGCCTGCTCACGACGCAGCGAGATGTCGGCAATCTCCGGCGCCGGCGCGCCTCGGCCTGTACGAGCGTCACGAATGTCATCGAGCATTTGAACGTGATGGGCTATCTCGTCGCGGGTCATCGGACGCTCGCGCTCATGCACGATCGACGCCGCGGCCGCTTGCGGCTCGCGCCATTCACCCTGATGCAGTTCGTTGCGGTATATCTCACGGTGATGCCGATCGACGATCAGGATTCGATCCACTGCCTTCTCACGCTCGAGCAATGCGACCGTTTCCACCATGCCGGCATACGCCTGGTCGTGCTGCTCGCGATTGACCACCCGTCCCACGCCCGTCGTCGCGATTTCGCGCTCGGTACGCATCTGCGCACGCGTAAGCGACACGTCCGCTGGCATGGCCACGCCCCGAACCTCCAGCGTGTAACCGCGGTCCTTGAGCCGCCGCGCCAGATTGCGCAGGCTATCGGGGTTACGCATCGTGCCGTCGACCACAAGATCACGGCGCACGTCGGATGCGGCCGTGGTTAGCCGGCCCGCCCACCGGCCAGCATCGGCATGCGTCAGGTCGGCTGCATGTTGCGGATCCTCGCGAAGAAGCCGGCTGTACTGCGGCAGGTTCTCCCTCATGCGATCGGCGTCGATCAAAACGGCACCACCGCGCTCGTTGAGTTCGCCCATCGCCTGACGCGCAATGGCCGTCTTGCCGGCACCGGGTTGGCCACCGATGAGGATCGCCTTCGGCTCGGCTTGCTCGCGGCTGCCGTCAATCGCCTCGCGCTCCACTCGCGCATACGCGCGCTGCATCACGACATCCGGAATAGTGTCCATGATGGGCTCCGGAATCAGGCGTGACCGATGTTCAAGCGACGGACACGCAGGCCGTAGATGTCCAGCGCACGAGCGATCGCAGCCGCATCATCCGGATGCAGCGCATCGCGAGCGGCAACCAGAGTCTTGCGTTCCGCGTCGGCTATAGCGATGCACTCCGCATCCGGCTCGCTGCGCGACTCCTCTTCAGCGATGACGGCGACATAGTGGGCGATCAGCTGCCCGATCGTCTGGCAGGCGACTTCGAAATCGACATGAGGCATCGTGTTCTCCATTAAAAAGTTCGGCTTACGCGCGTGATTGCCGGGTCAAACACCTGGGTAAGGCTTCGATTCATTCCATAGGCGCGCCCACGCGGCGCGCACGGCTGCGGCGACCGTGGCGTGATGCCAGATGACGAGGACGTTTTCAGCGTTGTGATTGGCACCGGCCTGCGTGTAGTTCATCGAGCCTGTCTGGGTCGTATCGCTATCAGCGACGATGAACTTGTCGTGCATGAGCGGTACGGCCATGTCGATGCGAACCGGTATTCCGGCCGCGACGAGATCCGCGAGCTTCGAGCTGCGGCCGTCAAGCTGGGAGCGGTCGAGGACGACACGGACCTGGACACCAGCGCGGGCGCGCTCGATCAGATGGGTAACGATGCGACGATTGGTGAGCTCGTAAGCGGCGACGTCGAGCTCCGACTGCGCGCTGTCGATCACGCTCAGCACGAGCGCCTCGGCCTGGCCGTCGGGTGAAGTCGCGAATTGGACGGAGGCGTGGTCGCCAGAGCCTGCGCTTTCAGAATGTGAGGCGTTGTCGGCTGGGTGCTTCAGAGAGCTCGCAAAATGCCCAACGGACGACGACAAATTGCCGAGATCCGGCGTCGGCCCGTCATGCAGCACGTAGTAGCCGGCACCGGCCGTGATCGCGAGGAAGAGGAGAAACTTCATGCCGACCTCCCGACGTGGGAGGCGTGGCCATCCGCTGAATAGGAGCGGGCGCAGGCGTCGTAGCTGTGCACCGAGGCGCAAGCAGCAAGAAGCAGGGCAGAAAACGTGAGCGCGACCAGACGCACTCGACTCACCGTCGAGATCGCGCTAATTAAAGACGCAAATGAATTGACACCACGACGAATTACGTCATCAAGGATTAACTTGCCAGTACGAGAAATCAGGCGTAACGTCGATACTAATTGCGTACGGGGGCGCTCATCATGGACTATGTGCTTGCGAATTTCATGGCGATAATGGCAGCAGCGATTTTCTCGGTTTTCACATCGTTTATCGCCTCGCGCAGTGGCCGATTGATTTACCGGAAAATCATGTGGGGCTATCTGACCACGCTCCTGGTTGCGGCCATCGTGATTACGGTAATGCAGCTGCCCTTTACCATTTTGGCTTTTGGCGCTCTCTTTTCCTGCATCTTCGGCGTGTTCGCCCAATTGGGCGTTGCAGTCAAGCTTGGCCATCTCATCATGACCGGCGCGCACTATGATGACGGCTGGAACACCGCTCGTTCGAGCAACAATGCAAGCAGCGACCTCTCGAACGATTGGTTTTGGAGAGACCAAAGAAATCAGATGAGTCATAGCGATTGGCGTCATTGATTGGGGAATTACCGTCCGGGGCCGCAAGGCCCCTTTTTCATTGGTTGTCGGGATCATCGTTTGCAACGCCCGCGCTCGGGAGCGACTTGACTCCACGTGCGTCATCTGCAGAACCGCGTCCTAGTCGACTCGCCGAAGCCAAAACGCTCGGGGAAGTGGCCGCGCCGCTTACCGCCGAGTCGTCGTGCGGAGCAGATGCGTCGGCTCCGACGGTTGCGGCATCGAGGTATTGCGAGGGTGTCGATGGCAAGGCATCCCCTGCAGCAGATGACCCGCCTGGCGCGCGACCGATCTGCACCTTTCTGTCGACGCCACCGACTTCTGACCCGACGCTTGCGAGGCCGATGCCACCGGACGGCGAACTTCTCCGGCCAGCTGGTTCAGGCGCGATAGGCGCCGGCGTAGCCTGCTCCTGACCAGAGTTAGCTGGTTTGACGTTGTCGACTCGTGAACCAGGGTTGCCAGCCGTCGTTCCAGGAGCCATGACTGAGACCCCGCCGCTACGCTTCATTGATGCGGTCGGCAAGCTACTTCCCCGACTTCCATCGTCAACCACCCGGCGACCCCGTATCGAGCCGACGGGCCGCGCTACAGCTTCTTGATCAGGGCTGGGTAGCTCCGGAGACGGCCGGCTGTATGTCCCGTCAGGAGCATCGGGCACTCGACGATCACTCTGCCGATGTGACATGTGATCATTGCCGGCCGGCAGAGTCACGATCCTGAAGTCAGATTCGGACAGACGCGGTTGAGTCGCGGGCGAGCCCGTGCCGGTTCCCGTCGCTCGAGCGGCTTCAAGAGTCGGGCCATTTCCCGTAGTTCGCGGATGTAGGAAGTTTTCAATTGGTGCCGAGGTGGACGTTGTTCCAGCCGGCCCGCTCGGCTGAATCGAGTTCACCCATGCCGACAGGGGCCCCTTGCTATCGGAAGCTGACGGCGCCGCGGGCGGAGAGGAAAGCGAGCGGCCCGGCGCCCGCTCGGGCGTCATGAGCGGCTTGTTGTCGGCCGACGGATCGACGTGGTCACGCACCTGCTTGATCGGCGCGGCGGACTCCCTCGCGACCCGTTGCTGCGTAACATCCACACGGTGCTGTGCGTCGGTCACGATTTGGGGCATCGGCGTCGCAACATCCAGGGGTGTCGTATCCACTGGTCCAACCGCACCTGCAAAACGCTGGAACGACGCGGGGGCACTTGCACCAACGCCGGACTGGTTGCGTTGGTCCAGGCGAACGACGTCGATGCCGCTCGCAGGGAGAGTAGACCCATCACGAGCCGTGGTCGGCAACGTCGAGTTGCGCGAAACGATGTCGCGCATCGCTGCATCTTGGGCGACCAGCTGAGCGATCTGCGGGGACGGCAACGTCATCAGCTGGCTGTATCGGATACCGTTGCGCGCAGCGACCGCCTGCAGGTTCTCAGGCGTCATCAGGTTGGTCGAGGTATCTACGCGCGAAACCACTTGCGTCGATCCGCGCTGGCGCACGTCTGCGCTGCGAGTGAGATCCGCTGCAACGCGAGAGCCGGACGAAACCTGGTCCGTCAGAGACGCCGACCGGTCGCGGCGAACGTGCTGCCCGGACTCCATTCCGGTGGAGTCATTGTGCATCTGCGAGCCTTCGTGAGAGACGTTATCGCTCTCGGTGTAGGCGGCCAAACTACTGTTTTGATCGACGAATTTTTGTGCGTCAGAATTCCGCCAAGACTTCGTATATCCACCTTCGCCCGAAACATCGAGACCAAACTTCAGACTCGACTGCCCTTTCCCCGTGCCACCGCCATTTGCATAATCCGCAGCCCGCACCTTCGATCGATACGCATCCCGAATCGCTTGAACTTCGTTCGGCGATTTTCCAAGTGACTCGGCCTTACGAGCGAGTTTGTCTTCTTCTGCTTGGTTAAAAAGAGGCGAGTTCGAGACCGGATTGCTGCTTCCTTGCCGACCATTGCCGGAAGGCCCACGCCCGCTACCACCGGCTGAGCCGCCGCCTCCACCGCCGGCGTTGCCGGACGGCGCCCCATCCTCGCCAAACGACTTGGCAAAGCCGCCACCAAGCATGATCGAACCTTTGGCTCCTGCAGAAGTTGTACCGTCGACGGAGTGCGACTGATCTATCGCATATTGCTGATCATGTGCGGTCCGCCGCTCACCTGTTTGGCTAGACGAGGCCCGCGTACCCGAACTGGAATCGTCGGACAGGCGCTGTGAGCTTCCACGCTCCTGGCTGCTCGAGACACTGTTCGTGCTGGACGCAAGCTGCTCCCGCCCAGCGAACGTGGAATTCGTGCGGTTTGCCGCGACACCCGTCGAGGTGTCGGTGCCGAGCGACCGCTCAAATGCGTCCTGGGACGTGGCCGAAACGCCGAGGCTGTTCTGAAACTCGGTGCGAGCGATCAGGCCATTGGCAAAGTTCGTGAAGGCCGAGCCGGTCCCGGTATCGACGTTCATCGACCCGGTGCGCGACTGCACAGTGTTGTCGTACTTGTTCGCCGAGGTCACGTTGCGCGACGCGTTATCGATCGACGACGAATCCATGTGCACGTTGCCGATGTTTTCGTCGCCTTGCGCCTGTTGACCACCGATCTGTTGAGCAGAGCCGGTCAACGCGCCGCTCAGTTGAGAGAACGCACCGACAACGCCGGCCGATGCGAAGTTCAGCAACAGCCACGCAAGGGGAGGCGTAATAATCACCATGTATCCAAGCAGCGCCTGCTCGTCGAGCAACGTCTGTCCGAACTTCGCCGCCATGCCGAACGGCACGCCGGCCTGCAGCGACATCGAGCGCATCTCATGGCTCAGGTGAATCAGCGACAGCCCGTTGATGACCGCGAAGAGCATCGGCCAGACAGACACCCATGCCACCGTCTTGGCGTACATCGCGAGGATTCGTTTGGCCCCATCCGCGCCGCTGATCAGGCAGAGCACCAGAATGAGCGGGAAAACCGCATAGATGATCGCTTCGGCATAGTTGCGAACGGTCGGCAGCGTGTTCTTGGCGAGAATCGCCATGGAGGCGAGTGAGCCGTTCGTCGCCACTGCAGCCTGGGCAGAACTCATCAACGCATTGACCTCGGCCACGCGCGCCGGATCGTTCAGCATCGCGGGCAGCTCCGCTCCCGCCTGGCGCCATACGTTGTTGAACATTGCCTGTCGTAGCGCCGACGACGCGTTCTGCGACGACTGGAGGATGAAGCCGTACGAATCTCCAATCGCGTTGACGAATTCCGCCTTCGCCATGGAGGGGTCGGCGATCTCCGGATACATCTCGCTGCCATACATCTGCTCGGCCGCTTGCTCAGCGTCCTGTACGCGCAGCAGCAACAAAGTGCCGGTCGCGGAACAGGTGTCCGTCGTAGGGTTCGCGGTGAGGGTGTTCGTCGTCACATATCGGGCAGGGCTCGTCGACGTGAACACGGTATTGAAGGGGTCGGTGCCGTTCATGATCGTCTTCGGATCAATCGCGCCGTCCTGGATGTCGTAGACCGTGCACTCCTTGAAGAACTGGATAAGGTCAGCGTGCAGCCCCGGATCGGTGATTTCAGCCTTGTTCACCTTCTGCAGCACGGAGATGCCGAAACCCACATCCCCCTTTTTCAGGGTCAGCGTATCCGGCACCGAAAAGATCGTTTCGTACGACTGTGTCAGCACGCGAGAGATGAGCGTGAAGCTCTGGGCAACCGCGGCGAGATAGGCGGGGACGTGATCCACCTCCCGAGTCGGCTGCACGTTGTTGACGTCCGTGATGAACACGTTCTCGACCGGTAGCAAAAGCAGCTGCGTCATCAGCATCGCGGCGGCGAACCACCGGAAGATCTCATAGCCTTTCCGGCCGATCGCGACGATCGTCCAGATTACGACGCCGCTCAACAACGTGTAACGGATGAGACCTGTCCAGGTTCCGCTACCCATGAAAGACGCGATACCCTGCATGACGTAGTACAAGGTATCGACGTTCCCATAGGTGTCAATTTCCATGTTCATTGAGTCCCCCCGCCGTTCAACGTCTGGCCAAAGGCCAACGAGTTCCGAAGCGAGGACGACACATTCGCGTGCACGGCGCGCTCGATCGATTGGAGTTGCTCGACCAGTTGCCACGCGTTCGACGTCTGGCTGAAGGCTTGCATCACTGCGCTGCGTGCTTCCGATTCGACCGTGTCAATGTTGGTATTGAGCTTCGTGGCCTCGTCGAGCAGCGACGTGCTGGATTTCACGGTGCCGTAACGCGCGATTGCCCGGCGAAGATCTTCAGCGGATCCGTGGATATACGCTTCGGCGTACTTGGCAGCGATCAGCGACTGGTAGGTACTCAACAACTGGTCAGCCAGAGACGAGTTGTTCAGACGCGTGCCGACCGCGATCATTTTGTAGACCGGCAGGTCCGTCATGCTCAGGAACCGAAACGTGTCCGCCGGGTTCGGGATCGCGGAGCGCGATGCGATCGCATCCGTGATTACCTGCAGCTTTTGCTGTACGAGCGTACGGAAGGGGGTGTATCCAATTTCCTGAACTGACGGATTCAGGCACTTCGTCGTCTCGTCACACACGTACACCTGAATCGTGGTGCCACTGTTCGCAGCAGGATCGTTACCGACCAACTCCTGCACCGTGAGGCTGCCGATTCGCGGCAGGAATACAGGATTCACCTCCGTGCCGCCCGAATCCGACGGGTCGGGAAAAATGACCGTCCCCACCAGCGACATGAGGAATTCGCGATCCGACGTGCTCAGGTCCGGCAGCTGCTGCAGCGCCTGCCACGTCACATTGCCGTACGGCTGCTTGGCCGCGAGATTGGAATCCGATGCAGTGGCCGTATTGATCGTCTGCGCCGCTTGCGCCGAGCTGTTTCCGGTATTTGTCCAGGCATCCGTCATATCCGAATACAGGTTCGTGAATGGCCCGAGCGTGTCGGCCAGGTTCGCCTGCTCTTTTTTCCATGCAACAGGCGTCACCGCATTGACGATGCCCTCAGCGGCCTGGCACGAGTCGATGTTCATCCGATTGACGTCGCGGGCGATGGTCTGCAACGACTGCATGACGTTGTCGCAGGTCGGGCAGAGGTTCTGCAGGGCAAGCTTGAATGCGTAGCCCAAGGCGTTCGAGCCGATGTTGCGCAGCAGCGCAACAAACTGCTCCTTATTGATGAAGCTGAACCCGCCGGCAAACAGGTCAATCCCGCCGCAACCCGCACCCCATTCCGGTGCGGTGACGCTCGCGAGCTGGTAAGTCTTGTGTGGCGTGCGCATGAACACACTGCCGCCGCTGTACATATCCATCGTCTCGCCCTGCAACGCCCGAGGGCTCGATACGTTGCCCATGGCGTTGATTGAGTCGAAGACCTGCTGCATCGACATCGCCTGCGCACACACCGGGGCGATGGCAACCACTGCAGCCGTCAGTACGGCAAACCAGCGTGTCGGTTTCATCAGAAAAGCTCCCCGGGCTGCGAGGCAGTGAGAACGAAAATGCGGTCGATGATGTCCTGGAGGGACATCGTTCCCGAGCCGATCATTGCGTGGTCGCCGGTCTCTTTGGACGCAATGAAGAGGGCGGGCACCTGCTGCACACCCCAGACCGACGCCTGACCGTGGTCAGGCGTCGGGTTCGGAAACTCGCCAATACCCCGACCGTCCAGAGAGACCGGCAGCACGTCGATGCCATAGCGCTGCGCGAGCAGCACAATCGTCGGGGCCATCGCATGGCAGTACGGGCAGTCCGAGCGGAAGAAGAAAATCAGGCCGTGCTTCTGCGCGAGTGCACGCAGTTGCCCGTCCTGGTCGGAATCCCGGGTCCGGTCATAGGTATGGACAGCGACGTTGTTGGTCGGACGCTTGAGCGAGTAATCGAGGCTCGGGTTCTGCCATACGACTCGGCGCCATTGATCGGCGAAGACAGCGCTCTTTTGCTGGACGTACTCCCAAAGCTTGATGTACTCCTTGATGTGCTCGAGCGTCGGGTCCATGTTTGCGACGTCGAGTCGGTGCTTCAGTGCCTCGCGCATCTCGTCGGCCGACTTGATCTGATCGAAGTCGTCGGAATCGACCGGTTTGGCCGCGCTCGCACCCGCGGGCGCCGCGGGCTTGTCGTCATCGCAGTACCAGTTGAATTTCTCTTGCCCGTCGCAGCTCCAGGCGGACTTGTAGTCCAACCCGTCTGCGTCCGCAAACGGCGGCACCAGCAGCGCTGCAGGAAGCAGGACCGCTACCGCGAGCCGGAATCCACGGAATGCGCTCATGGCCGGCTCCGCTGCGCGTCGACTTCAAAGCCGGCGTCCTCGAGCAACACGGAAATGGCTTCGCGCGACGGCGCGGCGCCGTGCGTTACCCGGAAGGTCGCGCGGTCACTGGCGGCACCAGCAAAGAGATGGCTCGGCAAGTCGGGCGCCGGCGCGGCGCGCATACTGGTGATCGTAATCTGCAGTCTCACTTCACCTCTCCTTCGCGGATTGCACGACTAAGTTCGGCACGCGGCCGTCCGATCGAGTCGAGACGTCTGCGCAGTCCGATAGGCGAGGGCGGGGAAACGCCGAGATCCGTCGCAAGCATGACGACGACAGCAACGAGCCACGCGACGAACAAGCCGTGACCAACCTGAGGGGCGAGCGTCGTGATCGGCACGTCGTCAGTGCGCCAGTGCATACAAATGGCGGCCGACGGCGCGTGGCGAGCCGCCGTATCGGTGCATGTCCGCAGTCGGATCGTGTCCGGATTCGTACCGCTTCCAGCCGCCTGTTCGAGCACGGTCGTTGCCATACCCGTGAAAGACCCATGATTCAGTATTGCGAGCGCGACGACGGGGACGGCCGCCGGCACAATGACGAAAGCGAAGAGGAATCGCCGCACGTAGCAGGGCAGGCTGGCGAGCAGCGCATAGCGCCAGTTCGAGCGGACACGCGAAGGGGGAAACAGGCTTTCGATGGACATGATCAACGCTCCTGGGTAGTGAGGGTTTTGAAATCTGCAACCAGTGGGCGGCCCCGCGTCACGGTGTATCTCCTGCAGGTTGCGCCGGCGCCGCCGGCGCCAAGCCAATCGGCGGAATTCGATCGCGGCAGTAGTTCATCTTCACGTCCAGACGCCCGCTGGTTTCGCCCGCCTCGGTCTGGATGCCGCGGACGTCGAACAGCACATCCAGACGCTTGCAGCCAGGCCGCGGCAAGTCGCCGATCGAGCGAGCCGTGACGTAGACCGGACCGTTGGCGTGCAGCTTGGTGACGAGTGAACCCGCAACGGGTCCACGCAGCGCGCCAAACGCTGACCCGTGATCAATCGCGTCGATGAGAACTGCACTGAAGTCGTCGTAGCTGCCGGCGAAGGCGGCGGCCGGCAGCGCAAAAATCGCAGTAGTAAACGCTGCGGAGACGAGGCGCTTCATTGGGATACCCCTTTGCCGCTTCCGATCGATTGCCGCACGCGCTGCAGAATCGCGTCCTCGTCGACGGCTTTGGACTGGATCGAATTGACGAACTCGGTAAAGTCGATACTCGAAAAATCGATACGCTGCAGCTGGTCGGCCGTGAAGCCACCGCAGCCTGCGAACGGGATGCCGAGTTGCGCCTTGCCTTGCTGGTTGACAAGCTTCGCGATCAGCGAGTTGAAACAACAGTAGCTCTTCTTTTCCTCGACGCACACGCCGAGCACGCGCTTGGAGCAGCCCTGGTTGTACTGAACACAGAGGTTCTGGCCACGCTTCAGACTGAGCACCTGCTCGTCAGGGGAACAGGCGAGCCACATCTGGATCAGCTGCGCAGCGATCTCGGCCGCGAATACGTACGGATTGAAATCGGCAAGCTGAACACCATTGGTGAGGGAGAACGAAAAACTAAAGCCGTAGGCACCAAAGGTTCCGGAGGTAGACAACGCCCTGTCCGCCCATGCGCCCATCTGCAAGAGACCAGAGTTCACGATCGAGCTATCGACCGTTTCGTACAGCTGGTCAAAGACATACTTCGACCCTAACGCGATGCCCTGCTTCGCCGCCGTTCCGCCAACCGACAGTCCAGCGCTGACCGCGGCGCTTCCGATCGCGTTGTTCGAGTAAGCGGCACCGCCGCCGTTGCTGGTGCAGCAGCTCTTGATCTCGAGGCCGCCCAGCACCTTGATCGAGCAGCTGCTGTCGTAGCCTTTGAAAATGTTCACGTTACCGCCACCGACACCGTAGGCGCCGGCTTCGCGCCCGGTTTCCAGCCCTGCTACGACCTTGCCGAGCGCGCCGTCCGCACCACTACTTGACGAGAAGCATCCGGCACCCGGTGCGCACATCGTGTTCGTGCATTGGGTGACGGTCGTCGTGTGCGCCGGAGTATCGAGACACTGGTACGTGTACTGCATCGTGTCGCAGCTTCCCTGCACCGCGTCGTTGTATGACACACACCGCTGGTTCACTAGGCCGCAGCCTTGCTGCTGCAATGGCGCGCAGTCGTTAACGGTGGAAGCGGCTTGGCATTCGTAGGTATCCTGGTAGTTCCAGCAATCCTGGTAGAGCGGAATCCCGTTGATGATGCGTGTGCCGGCCGGCTCGATGCAGGTTGAACCAGTGCGTTGGCAGGTGGGCGCGGCATACGCTACCGGCGCGGCGAGCAGGGTGACGGTCATTACACTGCCGACGAGGGTGAACGCACGCGCAGCGAACATGAGAGCGCGGATATTCATTGTGCGGCCCGCTGTTCGAACGAGCTGCACTGGTCGATCCAGTTCGGCGTGCAAGTCGCGGTGCAGATCTGGTTCAGCGTGAGCTGAACTCGGGCCTGCCCGCCGCCCTGGAAACCGTACCCGCCTATCGCCGCTTGAATCTCGACGGTATTGACGCCCTCGTGCAAATACGAGCGGATGTCGGTGTTGGGCGCAATGGTCGACGGGTTCCCCTCGTACTCGCTACCGAAGGTAAAGAACGGTCGATACTCTGTGAGACCGCCATCTGCCGTAAAGGCAGTTTTATCCGAACACACGCTCCGAATGCCGTTGTAAATCAAATTGTGTGTGAAGGTCACACCAGGCGAGGACGCGGCAAGATAGCCGGTGGTCTGCCGTCCATCAATACCGCCGGCCGACGCCGGCAGCGTCGCCACTCCGCATTGGAGAATGCGCCCGCCGTCCGGCGCATCGGTGTAGACCGTGACGCCGTTAATGTCGACGCTGCGCAGCGTATTGTTTGCCGTGATCTGGCTGATGACTGCGGTACCGATCTGACCAAGGTTCTGGACGCTGAAACTCATCGAGCCGGACACGGTCAGTCCGTTGTAGCCTGAGTTGTCGTGATAGCCCGTGTCAGCGCCGAAGTTCCAGAGCGCAGAGTTCGATGCCAGGCGCGCGGCAAACCCGCCGGTGAAGCTTCCCTCGACGACCCCGCCAGCGGCGCAGCCTTGATAGGGTTCGGTGCAGACGGGGTCATTGATGCGGTTGCAGGTATAGGTTTGCGTACCCACGGCCTGTTCGCAGGTTTCCTTCCGGTAGGTCGCCGGCACCGTCGACGTCACGTTGTGGCAGTCCTGCGAACTCGTCGTAGACCCGGGGTTATTGATCGTGCCCTTGCTTCCGGTCACGATCGGATCGCTCGCGGTGATCGGCATGCGATTGGGAGGCTTCTTCGCGAGGTAATTCACGGCATCGCATTCCTGACGCCAGTAGGCACTCGGGTTCGCTGGCTGCGTCGAGCAATCCGCTTCCTTCCCTGACCCGGCCGGCCCGAGACTGCCCTGCCCACCGCCATACAGCGGCGTCAGCTCGCCGTCCTGGTTCGTGTAGTTCGGCACGTTCGAGCCACCGCCACTGATGCTTCCGTGAGCCGCGTTCATTCCTGACTTACCGAACGACTGGCCTTCAGTAAACGCAGTCCCGGTAGATGGGGCGTCCGCAGCAGCGCACACGGCGACCGCAGCCAGAGCGGTCGCGATGGCCAGTGGTGCGCTTCGGCGCAGGGTTGCCCGCATTCCGTTCATTCGACATCCCCCAGTGCACGGAGATATCGCTCGGCGATCCCCCCGTAGGTAGGGCTGTGATCGACGATCTGGCGCAGGGCATACGCGGGCGTCACGTCTCCCGACAAGGAGACGTACGACGCCGGCAGCGCACATCCGCTGCTGTCGACCTGACTGTTGGCGTCTCCACCGCGTGTGACGACATAGGCGGGCACACGGGCGATGCGATACTGCGTGAACGCCTTCGGGTTGACGACGATGCCGCCGGACGCAATCCCCAGCCGCTGCATTTCAGCGGCCGTCGCCTTCAGCGAGTCGTTCTTGAAGCCCCGGAACACCACAGTTCCCCCGGCCTGATTCATGGTCTTCACCAGGCGTACCAGCGAGGCAGCGGGCATCGAGAAGCTCGCGAACGCGACGAAGGAGTCGGTCACACGACGCTGCGTACGGCTTTCGTACCGTTTGGCGACGGCGAACGGATCTGCACCGGCGGCGGCTGGCGCCGGCGTCGGTAGGTTCGGGAACGCGTTGCCATCGTGAGCTGCCTTTGCTGCCGCCTGGGCCATCTGCCGATCGCGACTGCGCTGGATACGGCTCATCTCGGCATCAATCGCATCCGACGATGGCATCACGCCTCGGTAACGTGCGGTGCCGCTGGCTGCCTCATCGAAGGTCGCTCGGCGCGTGGTATTGATCTGCTGCTGCTCACGCGCGAGCGCGTCATTCGACACGGTTTGTGCCGACACATGACCGGCCGCGAGGGCGATCGTGCCGGCGGCTATGATGGAGAAAGTGAGCCGACTCATTGGGGCAAGTCTCCGAGGTTCGCACCCATGCAGCAGTTGCGCTTGCGGAAAATCTCGTACGCGAAGTCCTCCCCCGTGTACGGGATCATCTTTCCGGCGCCCCAGAGCGCCGACGTGCGGCCATACGGCTGACAGCACTGACCGTTGATCTGGTCGGTTTGCGCAACGGGGTAGAGCATCGTGTACTTGTATTGGGTCTTGTCCATCACCGGCTGCAGGTAGTAGCCGCACATGGCCCCGTCACCTGTCGTGCCCCACATCAAACCCTCGCGATGCAGCTTTGCGGTCATGCGCTCGACCAGCAGTGACGACGCCTGGATCGCGGACACATGGGCCTGAACGTGGCCGTTGAATGGATAGATCGAGCCGTTGCAGCCCGCGCACCAGAAGAGCAGGTTGCTGCCGAAACCTAGGCTCGAGAGCACGCAGTCACCTGCGCAAGCGGCCTGGGCGATCGGACTGCCGAACAGGTAGGTCTCCGGCTCGAGGAGCATGGTGAGATCGTCGTCGCTCCACGTCGGATCGACTTCGGTCATGTACGCGACATCGAAGCTGCCCGTCTCCATACAGGGGTCGTCTAGTAGGATCTCGGTGTAGTACATGACCGGATCGGTGTACCAGTGCACCTGATAGAAGCTCTGCTTGGTGTCGTCCTTCTGCTCGCGCACCTCCCCCTCCGGGGCGTGGATGCCCGGGTTCAGCGAGATCCCGCCGAGCGACACGAAGCAGTAGGGCGAGCGCGTGACGTCGACGCGCCGGATCGGCTCCCAGAAGCTGAACTTGACGCCAAACGTGCCGCTACAGAAGCAGAGGAATCCGCCCGGGTTCGGGGTGTCGTCCTGGCCCATATTGAGGAACGTGACGCTACCGATGGCCATCGGGAAAGCGCATTCCCAGCAGATATCCGTGATCGGATTGGCGAATCGGCCGACACACTGACCGGCATCGGCCGGCGCCGAGAACGAGAAGCAGCTGGCAACCAGCGCGATCGCGAGAATCCAGCGGCGAAGGAGAGGGCGCATGCTCATGAAAGCAGCTCCCGCATCGCCGGATACACGTGGAAGACGAAGTCGATCAGGTATGCGCCGACGTGATGGCCAAGGCGATAGACGATCGGCAGGAGGATCACTGCAAGACCGCCGGTCGCCGCACCGGCAACGCCCCAAGCGGCGACCCAATCCACACGTGACGTTACCGTGGCCAGGATGTCGAGCAGCTTCGCTCCAATCGAACGACGTGCGGACTCAACAACGCCGGAGACGGGAAGAGGCTCATCCAACTGGACCGTATGGGTCGATTCGACGCCGATACCGAGGGCGGCCTTCACCCCCTTCTCGATACGACCGATCAGCTCAACGGCTTCGACCTCGCTCAGATGCTCGGCGAGGACCGCAGCAGGACGGTGGATATCATCTACAGCACCCGCCACAACACGAAAGGTTTCCCCGCTGCTGTCTCCTACGATCTGGCGGTCAGGTTGAACGGATAGACGAGCGACCCTGCTGTCGTAGGGGCTCGCGCGCCAGTAGTAAGTCGCGAGCACACCCTTTCCTGAAACGACGACCTGATCATTGGTGACGTCTACGACATACCGGATCGGCTCGACTGTCGCATTGAAGTGCTGAAGAGCAGCAGCGCCGTCGTGGGGCGAGTTCTTCTCGACGACGTCGATAACGGCCGGGTCGGCAGTGAAGTCCAGACGGTCATAGTTGTTCATCGCGATTCCGATAAATTGGGAGGTGACAGGTGATTTGGTCGCCGGGTCAACGCAGTTGCTCCGCAGGTTCTTCCTCAAGAAGCAGTTGGTTGCCGCGCTGGCTGATGACGGCCGGCACGCGGGTGATCCCGAAACGCTGGCTAAGTCGACCCTGCTGATCGAAATACACTTGCCGTTTCCACGACTTCGTCAGGTCAAACCACGAACCAGCAGTCAGGATCGGTTTGATGGAATCGCCGGAGCGGGCCGCGAGCGCCTGCACCGCCTTGACCTGTCCCGCATCGCGGCCGTCGAAGAACACCAGGCGCTCGTGCAGCGTGACAATGTCGAGCGGATTGATACGCGTGCCGGCGGCGACGATCACGGCGCCCTCGTCGTTGGTGACGGGCTTGGAGTAGGTGACCGTCGGATCAATCAGGCGACTCGAGTACGCGCTGACGGTCGAAATGCCCGGCACCGGGGGCAGGGACGTGACGTCATGCAGCGCGCGCTGGCGCGCACGGCGCTCGATGGCCGCCAGCCCACCATTGGCTTGCAGTTCGAGCAGGCGGCGCTTCAGCATCGCAATCGCGTCGTGCTCCGCAATCGGATACGTCGGGCCAACCACGCCCAGGTCCTCCGCAATCGCTGAAATTGGGGATACCGCGACCGTCAGTGCCGCGATCCACAGGACTGCAGCTCGTCGGATAAGCTGTCGTAGCTGCCTCCAACCAACGAGCAAGCAGGCTGGACCTATCCCTGTGTCCACTATTTGGACGATAAAGAAATGAGGTGTACCAATGACATGCCTATAAACCAGGCCACCAGAAACCCCACACCAAGACAGAACACGATCACGCACATCCATACGGCCCATATGAACAAGCCAATTGCAAGCATCAGAAGCGTCATCTGAGCCTCCAGTTGAAGCGCCGGCCGGCGTGCTGAGGGCGCGGCAGCGGTTAAAAAATTTCATAGGCCTCCCCGACGATTGCGGTTTGAGGAACGGTGCCGGCGATCGAGTACCGCGAATCGAGGCTGTTCGGGTTCGGCGTGGCCACGAAGTAGTGTCCCGGCGGAATCACGCCGTCTTCGGTCGGAAACAGCGCCATCCCTGCAAGCGAGAGCGGCTTGGCGTAGCCGATATAGGTCTGATTGACCCAGATGTTGCGACCAACGACGTGCACGACATCGCCAGGCAAACCAGCCACGTGTTTGATGAAGGTCAGTCCTGCGGGGTAGGTCGCCCCACCGTGCCACCGAAATGCGATGGTGTCGCCGAGGCGCGGCCGACAGGGGCCCTTGCGGATGAAGTAGAGCGTCCCCGGCAGACTGGTCGACATGTTGAACGTCAGCCCATACCAAGGCGTGAGGCCCCATGCGACAGCCGCCACGACCGTCAGCGCGACCACGGTGCGAACAAACCGTCGATAGCGAGCCAGGCCGCTGGAGTAGGCGACGAGCGCGATCACTGCTCATCTCCGCGAAGGTCGGTTTTTGCAAAATTCGCGCCCCCCGATCGACGCAAGTCGAAATGCGTCGTTACGTTTGCAAGCGCCGCCGCACAAGTACTGGTCGAGGCGGCCAGATAATCACCAACGGCGGTCGGTGCAAATCGTCCGCCCACCATTTTTGTTCCAAGCGTGCGCGCAGAAAACTGGGAGAGGGCCGTCGATCGGAGACGAGTCATTTCGCGATCCTCTTGGCGATCAGGTCAGTGAGGTCGGGCGCATCACCTGCGAGCACGGCAGCTTTATTGACGACAACGCAGCCGCACTGTGTGCCGAGCTGGTCCAGCGCGGCCGACAGGCGCTTTGCGTAATCGCCGGCGTGTTGGGTCGCCTTATTCTTCGCGTCGTCCGTCATGTGGACGGGATCGCCATTATTGAAGGTCTTCAGCAGCGTTTCCTGCTCATCGCTGATGAGCTTCTGCACGTCAACCACGACGACCGGCGCAACTCTTTCGCGTTGCGTCCATAAGTAGACGAGCGGGGAGCCCAGCACCAATGAAGCGCCGATCGAGATAAGGCCGGTGAGTACGAGGTCGTGTCGCATGTTCACTTCCGTTTGGCTTGGATTAGGGCGCGGATCGCGTCTTCTGTGGACGTGCCGCCGGCACGCAAACGCTGCATGAATTCGTAGTCCGGCCCCTTCGTGGTCGCCATGGCCAGCGTGAATTCGTCAGGGATATGGCGCAGTAGGTGCGTGCCGCCGTTCGGATCGACGAGGACGAACTCGCTATAGCGACCGGGTACCGGGCGTAGCGACTTCAACATGCGTTTCAACCCCGGCGACAGATCCATCACGTCGCCCTTCTCGATCTTCTTGAGCGTGTCGTCGCTTTGCTTGAGGTGGAACTTCCATGCGGAGTTGTCGAACGCGGCCTGCGTTGCCTTGTTCATCCCGGCGTCGGTGATCCCCTGCGTCGCGAAAAAGAAGCTGCCTTCGTATTTGCGCGCACGCCGATAGCCTTCTTCCATGAAGTCGGCCGATTCCTGATCGTCACCGACGATCTGCCAGCCCTCGTCCTGCAGGAACAGCTTCGGTCGCGACCGGTCAAAGCGGTACATTTCGTTGGTGACCTGATTGGTCAGGCCGAGCATGATCACCGTGCGCAGTTGGGGATCGCTGTTGAGGTGCTCGAGCTCAAGTCCAACCACTTCATTGTCGAGTCGTACGTTGGTGCGCCCGTTGACGTAGTCGCCGTAAACACCCCCCTTGCAGAACGGTTCGAGACGCACGGCAAGTTCATACGCGATGCGCTCGGGTTGCCCATTCTGGTCCTTCAGGCTCAGCAGGGCGTCTCGCACCAACGTGGGACTACCTTCCTGGCCGTAGTCCTTCCATACGATGCGCACTGCGACATCGAGCAACGCGCCCTCGAACGGAGTGATAGGAGCGGTCGGCGATACCATGCGCGCGATGATCGGCCGGATGAATTTCACCTCGCTGTCGAGACCATTTTCGGTATCGATGCCAGCGGTCGAAAACGCATTGATGACGATTCGCGACCCAGGCTTGAAGTCGATGTACTGGCCGTCTCCCATGTCGATCTGCTTTTCGTACGAATAGCCCACGTCACAGATCCGGATGATTCCGCCGACCGAGCGGAACGCTCCGATGATGTCGTTCATGAGCACCGATTTACCGGCGCCGGAAGTACCATCGACAAAGCCGTTGTAGTTCGTTCCGCTCGAGTAAATGTCTACAAGCGCGGGTGTACCGCGACGGCCAAAAAAGAGCAGGCTTGCCCGTCCATTCGTACCCGACCACTCGCCGAGCACCGGTGCCATATCGGTCGCATTTACGGTGGTCTTGGTGGTGATCAACCGAAACTTCTTGAGGTCGTCCCGCATGTCGCTTGTCAGCATCATGGGCAGGGCCGACAGGAATGTCGTCAGTTGCTGGGTCAGCATCGGGAACAGCTTGAAGCGCTCCGAACGCCAGATGCCTTTCGCGGCCGCCACACACTGCTCCATCTTCTTGCGCGGCGCGAAGAGCGTGAGCGTGTGATAGAGCTCACACATCGAGCCCCCTTGCGTGAGCTGCATCGAGACGGCTTTCCAGTCCTGATTCTGCAGCGCCAGTTCGGGCTGCAGCTTCGCGATCTTCGATTCGGCGTTCTGCGTCGCGCGCGCACTACGCAAAGCGGCCCGTGTCTCGACGGCGGTCTGATCGAGAATCAGGACGCCGAGCGTGATCAGGTACGGGCAGGGGTATTGATGGACATCGTTGAAGAGCGAGCCGACGATGTTGTTCATCTCCCACAGCTCTTTGCTCTTCGGATACTGGTGCACGCCAAAGCTGCGCACAGCGATGCGTGCGTCGGGCTCGTCGGCATCCTCCGGCGGCACTCCGTAGAGCAAATGCTTTGCCTTCACCCGCATGTGGTGACCGAAAGCCGTCAGTTGGTCACGAATGGGCTTGTCGTCGCTATAAGTCTGATCGATCGTTTCAGCCCCATCGCCAAAGAACGCACCGGGGTTGAGGATCGGCCAGAGAAAACGCAACAGATCGTTGGGCTCCGCGCTACGGCTTGCCAGGCTTGCGGAACTCAACGTCGCACCGACGACGTCGCGAATATTCTGGATTTCTTCGATCAGCTTCAGATCGTCGAGCGAGCCCTTGCGCACGATCGACAGCAACAGCCGCTTGTCCGTGATCGAATAGTTTTGGCCAAGAAACAGCGGCTGGCCGAGTTTGCCGCGAATGAATGCGGCGCGGCGCTCGGCCTGTTCCAGATAGAACGAGGGCGCACGTCCCGCCTCGGCGTACTCGCGCCGAAGGTCGACGTAGGCGTTCAATGACTCCTCGATGATGGGGTCGCCCAACAGCATCCATTGGAGCCCATAGCCGGCCGGAACCGAGTCATATAGGCCGTGGAGACTGCGGATCAACTCCGCGTCGGCGCCCGTCTGCGGTGCAACCGCAAGCACGAAGCCAACCGAATCCGTGTTGTAGTAGAGCTCGGTAGCGGGGTCGTACTGGTCATACGGAAGCAGGTTATGAAGTCCGACCGTCTCTATGCGTCGCTGGTCCGCGGCAACGGGCGCGGGCGGCCCGAGATCGTCCTCGGTGCCGAGAATTGCTTCGCTGATCGCAATTCGCGCGAGCGATTTCGCGTCATCGATCCAGGCCTGCAAGGTGCTCATCAATGACTCCTGGATCAATGGTCCGTCGCTGCGGGCATCGCAGCCGCTGCACGGTCGACTGCGCCGGCAGGCGTGAGAATGCCCTGCATGACCCGATCAGCACTCGATATCGACCCCGACGTCGAATCGCTGTTGGAGCTGAAAGTAGCCGCCTTGCTACCGCTACTGCTAGCATCCCGCGCAGGAGTCGGCGGCATCACCGGCCGGAACGCGGCCTGGATGCGCTGCTGGTTGTGCGCGATCGACCAGTGGCCAGGATCGACGATCAGATAGACGTATTCCTGGTCATGCAAGTCGGAGTCCGCGTCCTGCCACGGCGCGAACCAGACACGCATTTCGCGCGAAGCCGTGTGAAGCGGAGCGCCGCTATCGAGCGCTTTGGGGAGAATCCCGGCGGCGCCGACGACGGGTCGAGAACTGGCACTGACCGCAGCACCCGATGCGCTCGATGCCGGGCCGGTATCTCCGGCATAGCTTCCGAGTGCGATATTGGTCGTCGCGCCGGCGCCTGTATGAACGCGCTGATCGGGCAGGTTATGCGCGATCGCGTTGGCATAGATGCCGGACATGCTGCTGCAGAGCACGCCTTCAGGCGCCTTGCAGGCGAATTGCGAACTCGCGTCGTAGCCGCTGAAGCTGCAGCCGGTCAGACTGAGAAGGGCCGAAAGCGTGGCGAGCATGATCTTGTTTTTCATGGTCACTTCGCTCCAAGCCATTGATCGATTGCTTCGGCGCTGGCGGCGCCCGGCAGCACCCGCCCGTCCTCGCTCACGAGCGCAGGCGTGCCGGAAATTCCAATGCTTGCGGCCAGGGCTTCGTTCGCGTCGATGGGATTTGCGCACGACACGAGCTTCGGCTCGACGCGTGGCGGGGCAGGCGTTTTGGCAGCGCCGCCAGCCGGAGTCGATCCTTGGTCGCGCATCCAGCGCGACAATGCGAGGGGCATCCACGCATGCCAGGCGGCAAGCCTGTCGTCGGCGCACCAGATCGCTATGGAATGGGCGCGGGCACGCGGATGAATCGATTCGAGCGGGTACATGAAACGGTAGATCGTGACGTCCTTCAGCTTGGAGAGGTCATCCTCCAAGGCCAGACAGTAGGGACAATCGGGATCGTCGAAGATCGCGAGCTTGCGACGGCCGCTACCATGAACCTCGACGAACGCGTCCTGAAGCCGATCCGCAGGGAACCGCACCTTCTGCAGTGCTTGCTCGAGCGGTACGGTCAGATCCTGTTGCGTCACCATGTCGAAGAGGTGGCCAAACAGGAAGTACCGCCCGGTGACGTCCGTATAGGCAACCTTGTTACCCATCACGACCTCGTAGATTCCAGCCGACGGCGTGGCGGCGATCTCGCGAAACTGGGTAGCCGGATAGCGTGCATGGAGCGCCGCCTTGAGCGCAGCTACGCCGGGATCAAGGTTCGGGTCGGCAGGGTTGATCTGCGACGTCGCAGCCTGAGCGACGGACGCCGTGGCACCGACTTCAGAGCTTGGCCCGGCGACGCGCGCCGGAACCGTGGATGGCACCGCGGATGTACCTTGGGTGGTGCAGCCCCACGCGATGCACGTCGTCATCAGAAGAGCGAAAGTGAATTTGGCGTGTTTCATTGGATCATTGAGCATGTTGAGGGCGAGGTGCCGGCGGCGAACGTGGGCGCCGACGCTGGAGGGACGGTCATTTGCCGAGATGGCTTCGAAAAAGCGTGATGCTTGACCCCATCGATCGTGCGGCCAGCCAGCTTCTTACCAACGCGCAGCATGCGGGCGTCGCCGTCGTCGTAGGCTGCTGAATCGCTGCCGTCGTAGACCTGGCCAGTCCGTTTGGCCCACGCTCCGAACCACGTGTGGTCGCACCACTCCATCTTGCTGATCTCGGTCATCGCCGCACCATCATGCAAAGGTCCGCCCGGCGCTTGATCTCAGCCGCGTATACGGTCAAGTCGCCGGTCAACACAACATGCGTGCGCGGTGCGGCCGGCACACCGACATACTCTTCAACAGGGGAATCCGCGGTCCGCTTATCTCCGGCAATGCAGACGTTGTAGCCCCGCGAATTCGGAACATGCGCAATCGAGAGCGTGCCCTGCGAGACCATCGCTTCGAGCAGCGGGCGAATCCGTGCCGCGCTCAGGTGAAACTCGCTTGCCAACGCGTAGGCTGCATAGGCGACACGTGGGCGCATGGCAGCCAGTTCATCGTTGGCAGTCGGCATATATTTGGCACGAGGCATGGTCAGTCCTCCAGGGCCTTGCGGCGTTGCACGAAGTCCCACAGCGCTGCCGGCAAGAACCGCGCCTCTGCACCTCGCTGGTCGAGCATCATCGCGACGTTGGCAACATCCACGGGATCGCCCATCGCGACGACCTCGATAAGCTCGCTCGCGAGCGTCATCGCCGAGACGGTCGCGGGGTCGCGCCATCCGCTACGGCCTTCTTGACGCTTCTTGGCGAGCTTGCGTTTCATCCGCGCAGCGAAGAGGTCAACGGCGACATCGTCCGGATGTACTGAGCCAGCGCGTCGGTTCCAGGCGGCTGCAGCGGCAGCGGCGTCGTTGAAGAGCAGCACCATCTGATAGCCGGGGCACGCGAGTTCGACGCAACTCCCACCGAACATCGCCTCGGAAACACGCATGACCGCGTCAAGGTCGCAGTACGGACACGGGACAAGTTGATAATCGCGGGGAGAGTTCATTGAAGTTCTCCAGAGACGGCCGCGCGCGCAGCGACCCGCTCGAAATAGAAGACGACAGGCGCCCCGGTTTCCTCGATCAACCCGTAGCACTTCGCCAGGCGATAGATCGGGTGATACGCGTTGAGGGAGGCGACATGCTTCATGAGCGCTTGGCGCCACTGCTCAAGCGACATCTGCCCCTTGCTGATGTTGCAAGGCGGACAGGACGGCATGTAATTCGACTCGACGTCACGCTCCGGATGCCTCGACGGGCCGCTCACAAGCTTCCATTGGCCATCCGCGGTTCGCTTGGTCTCGACCGCGCGTACAACCGGGTCTACATGGTCGCCATGCCACCGATCGGGCAATGGCACTCCACAGTACGCGCAGCGGCCGTCGTATTTGCGCCGGAGCCGATCGCGCTGTGCTTTCGTCAGTCGGCTCACGCTTTATGCTCCACGGCAGGTGCGGCAGCATCCTGGCAGCCGACCCCACGATCCGCGCCTGCGTCCAGCTTGACGGCGCCGGCGCGGCGCGCTTCGGCCGTGGAACGGATCACAATCTCCACCTGTTCCCAGAGCCAGGGCTTGCAGTCGCGCGCAAGTTCGTTCGGAAAGCCGGTAATGCCAATGGCACCGGCCGGCGTCCTGATGTCGAGTTGGCCGCCCATGACCGGACTGCTGGAAATCTTCGTGAGCTCGCCACCTGCAACGATCTCGGGCGACGCAGGGGCAGGCGCGATGGCCTCGCCCTTGTACCAGTGCATCATGGCGAGCAGGCCGATATCGATGGGGTCGCCCTTGTCGACGTGCGAGCGCAACATCGTCGACAGGTCATCCCGTTGCGCGCCCCACCAGCCGGTACGCCCCTGGGCTCTCCCCACTGCCATCTTTGCTTTCAACTCGCTGGTGAACCCGTCGAGTGCCGCGTCGTCGAACGCTGCCGCACTGGTCAGCGGATTCGCGTCGGTCACGTCGGTAACGGCTGACGACCCAAGCTCGTTGCTGGAGAGGTCCAGCAGATCCGCAGCTTGCTTAAGAAATTCCAGGAAGCCCGATTGAAACGCGGGATCGCCGCGAAATCGATCGGCACCGATATCCGCGAATCCCCGCACGTGCTCGGCAACGAGCAAAGCCGCACCGAGCCAACCGGCAAGCGCCCGGCGCATTTCCGGTTGGTGGTAGTTGCCGTCTCCATCCTGCCTGAACGACGCTTCGTGGTCCGCTTCGTCCGCACACCGCTGCATTGCGGCCTCGAACGCGGCCATGGTCACGCTCTTCGTTTCATCAATCATCGGTGTAGCCCCCATCGTTAGCACGGCCATCGTTGGCCAAGCCATCGTTGATGTTGCTGATATCGGAGAGGGCGCCGTCGTATTCGGCTCCCTTTGTCACGGCGAACTCGACAATGCGACCACCGTCCGTTTCGATCACAGGGAAAAGCTTCTCAGCCGTGCGGATGTAGTACTGCTTAAGAGCGTCGGCGCCTCCAGAGACGCCACTGCCGATAGCAGCACGGCCGACCTGGCTCGGATTGATAATGGAGGTCGACCCAAGGGCGGTGTTACTGAGGGTGTTGGCGGACTGATTGAACGCTTGCCCAATCCCGGACGAGATACCGGCGAACACCGACATGGCCAATGCCGATCCTGCCTTCGAGACGAGCCGCCCTCGCACACCCTCCTTGCCGTCCTCGCCCATCACGTTGCCCTTGATCGGCATTTCCACGGTTCGGCCGTTCTTCAAGATGCAGTCGAGCGTTTCGCCGCGCATGTGAGTGCGCTCGCTAGACACATCGCCATACGCCTGCGTCAGAATCCGGCACTCCGTGATGTCGAGCTTCCGGCTGTTCGGCAGATTGGCTGGGTCCAATACCTGGAGGAACACGGGAAGGGGGTCGTGCTGCGCCTCACCGCCCGTTGGGGCGTCGACACCGTTCATCATGAATACGCGAACAAATGAGGAGCCCGGGATGAAGCTGACTTTCTTCTTGCCGTTGGCCTTCAGGCAGTCCTGCTGTGCGCGTGTCGCCTGATCCAACGGCAACGACGAGTAGCGGGGGTCGACGCAGTCGGCCCCGTTGCCGATCGGTGTATTGAATTGAATGATGGCGAGCTTTGGAGGGGCGGCAGCCATGTCGACACCGGGCTTGCCGGATTTGCCGAATGGCGAATTCAGGATTGCGCCCGTCTTGGCCGGGGCCCCGTTGAGGGGAATTGGCTTGTCCAGGGCCGCGTGGTCTGCCGTCGCTCCGGACGCGGGCGCGGGCGCGCTTGCCGGCGTGCTCTTCATCGCGTCGATCCGCTTGCTGAGCTCGTCCTGGGCTTTCGACAAGGCTTTCATCTGCGACATGGCATCGTCGGCGCGCGAATCTATACTCGACATCCTGCGCGTAAGATCTGCGAGTTGCGCCTCGGAGTGAGCCCGCCAGGCATTGCGATCGTTCTGGTCGCCGAGGCTCGTAAACGGCACCTTCGTGGTGAACTGACGATTGGCCGGCCCGCTCTGCGTGAAAAACATACCAACGGCGAAGAGGCCAGCGAGGACGGCGAAACCGGCCACGGTCAGGATCCGCTGGCGGCGCTTGGTTGCTTGATTGACATCACTCATGGTCGCCCCGCTCACGAACGACATAGACGATCGTGCTGGCGCCGGCCGGCAGGTTTGCGTTTTCGATTGCGATGGCGAGCACACCTGGCGCGTAGAGTTCGCGCTCGTCGATGGCCATGTCGGTGTGCGAGGTATTCGAGAGCGTGTAGGTCTCGCCAATGAAATCGCCGTCGCTGTACTGACGGACCAGCGTCAATACAGCCTCCTTCCAGAGCGGCACGACAGTGTCGAGCGACGTGTACGACAGCTGCGGTGCCCCCCGACCACCGGCCATCGCCAGCATCATGAGTTTCACCCGTCGTTGAAAGGCCGATGCTTGGAGCGCTTGGGTCGAGCGCGCTGCAGGCGGTTCGATACGGATATCTTCGGCCGGTCGCGGACCAGGTACGAGCAACAAACGGTAGGTGGTGCCAGCGTCATCGATCACGAACACCGTGATCGACTCATTCAGCGCGGTGGGATTCGCGGGCATGAGCCAGAGCTTCCCGTCGTCTTGCGTCCACGAGATCGAGCCTGGTACGGCTGGCACGATCTTCGAAAAGCTGCGCCCCCCGGACATTGACAGAACGTTGTATTCCGCCGCGGAGATCGAGACCTGCTGCGCTTGCCGATCCGCTCCCTTGACGACCTGGATCGCATGCGCACTAGCGGTAGTCAGGAACAGCACGGCGGCAAACACGAGACGCGGCCTGAAGGCCGTGCACAATTTCGGCGACTGTCGATTGAAGGCAAATTTCATGATGCGGGAGTCTCCGTTGTGACCAGCGGCTCGACGCCTTGTTTGCCGCGCGTGGCTTCTCGGATGTCGAGGAGGACCAAGCGGCCGAAGACGGTGATTCCGAAATAGACCTCATAAGTCTTTTGTTCCGAGCTCGTGCGTTTGCCGGAGATGTAGGTGGTCAAGGTGCCGGTGATTTTCACGGCCTTGTTGCGGAAGTCCACCTCACCTACCCCCATCGGCTCGAAGACGTTCGTCACGCCGTCGTGCTTGATCTGCAGCGCGTCGGCCTCCCATTCGGTCTTGAGCGCGGCGCGCCGATCGTCGTCGACCATGGACAGGAGAATCCGTACGTTGTTGTCGACGGTGGTCGGCGTGACACTTTTGGAAAGGGAAAGCACGTACGCGGCCTGATCGGCGAGGTACTGGTCGTTTGCATACCGGGCTCCGACGACGTAGGTGCCGCGAACGGCTGGCGGCATGATGATGACGCGCTGCGTGACGACCAGCCATGCACAGGTGAGCGCGATGACCACACTGGTGGTGCCGTTTCCGAGCAGCACTTTCTTCAGAAAGCGGTTCTCGGCCTGCAGCTGTTCGCGTGATTGGGCGGCTTTACCGGGTGTCATCGAATCACCCGTTCAGTTCGCGAAGATCGGACGGCGGAAACTTCTTCGGCGCTGGCTGACCCAATACCCAGTACATGACGTGAGCCGACATACCGGGATGCTGGCCCGAGCTGAACTTCTGCCAAAGCGCCGCGACCGCAACGCCCGCGACTAGACCAAGCAGGGTGTGGTTAAGCAACACACCGCCGATCGTGCCAGTGAGCCCGATCGCTGCTACATCCTTGCGAAAGAACAGAAACTTCTCCGGGTCGTCAAGGCGACTGGGTACGTAGTGACTGAGATCATCCGACATCGCCGCTCCCGGTCAAATCGTCGCGGTATAGCTGGCGTCGATGATGCCGACGATTATCCCGGTCAGGATGCCGATTCCCGACGGGACAACGAAAGCACCGTAGTCCTTCACGAACATCGCGCGCACACTCCCGAACATCAAACCAGCGAGTGCGCAGCTTTTTCCGGGATTGCCTTTGACCCATCCCTCAAGGGTGGTCGACCCTTGCTGGAACTCCACGCCGTCCGTTCCAAATGCGTAACGGGCGACCATCATTAGCGTGACCGCGAGGATCACGGCAACGACGAAGTTCAGCGTTTCACGCACTTCGGATTTCTCCAGAAGCGCCTTCGCGCGATCCTCGAAAGCAACGAGGGCGCTCGCGGCTCGATATTCGAGCATCTCGAGCTGGTTGAATTGAGCGGTATTCATCTAGTCCTCATGTGGTAGCTAGCCAGCAGCGCGGGCCGGGGGTTGTGCTCGCGCCGCTATATGCAGCGCGAGCACGATTCAGGGGGAAAGTAGTTAAACGAACAATCGAAATTTCGTTACGGATTACTTACTATTGTGTTTCCTCCTTGGTCGAGTGGTGAATCGGTGAGCTGCGCGGACTAACGGCCCGCCAGGTGCTTCGACGCCGTCCCGACCGCGGCGCCCGCGGTGCAAAGCGTTCGATTCGCCACCTTCGCGACTCGGTGGACATGTCGGATTCGCGCATGCAGGGATCGGTGGCGCTTGGCGATCGGCGTGGAAAGCGCTTGAATGGGCCGGGTTTCTGCGGCCGATACAGGGAGCGATAGATTCTCTTGAACGACAGGCGTCGGCGCCGCGAGGTGCTTGATCGTCGGTTCAGGGCACGAGTCGCCGGAACAGAACACGTAGCGGCCGGAGCCGGGTTCGCCGATCTGCGTGACGTCGTAGTCCGGAAGACGGGAAGACGCAAAGCAGGCTTGCGTAAGGGTCCCGACAATCAGGCCAAGAAGAGGGACGAGGCGCATCATCGCGCGCCTCCTTCGGCGACCTTGCCGAGCGCCGACCGGGCGCGATAGCCCGCATATGCGCGCTGCACCAGCCGGACATAGCGCGCCTGGGCGGCGATGTTCGTGGAACCGGGCCCTGTGTTGTAGCAACCGACGGCGGCCCAGGTCGCGCCCTTGGCCTGGATGCAGTTGGCGAGCACCCACGCGCTGAGCTTAAGGTTCACGCACGGGTTCAGGAGGTCGCGTTGGGTGACGCCGTAGCTGACGAGTTCGGGAAGATGGACATCGTTGATTTGCGCTGCTCCCCATGCCCTGTGGCCGTCCGGCAAGCGCGGCCCAATGGCGCTGGGCACGCCACGGGATTCGACCCAGGTTATCGCCCGCAGGAGATCGGGATCGAGGTGATAGAGGGCTGCAGCCTCATTGAAGATATTCCCCGTGCAAACGTCCGCGATCGCTGGCGCAGCAGAGAGCAGGGCGATCGTGGCAGCAGCTGCCACGCAGAAGGTGCGCATCGCACGCGATGAGTGGCGACGCACGGAATAAAAAACGTAGCGAACCGGGTCAACCCGGTTCGCTACGAGACCGCCTGCAGTCGAGGCACTGAGAGAAAAAAGCGACAGGCGGGATACGAGCGAAAGCTGCTCGTACCGAAAGAGCAACATGGAGCAAAAAGGGGGTCTGTCCGAATAGATGCGTGACACCGAACCCGCAGGGCAAGACATGCCGCTGCGGAGGAGGTTTGACGCGGAACAGCGATCGAATGTGTTGCTCGCGCGTGATATTCCAGTGCGGTGGACAAGGCGTATCGCCGTCGCCTTAAAAAGGGACGCATCGAACGCGTCAACCCCGAAGGATTGACGTACAATATCTGTAGCCACGAGTGGTCTCTCTCAGCTTTCCCAGCTATTTGCTTGTGGTCAGGACATATGGGGTGTTGGCGCACCCTGTATGTCCGTCTTAATTAACTACAACTGCACAACACAGACATGAATGTTCGGAGACTTTCCGAATCTGCGGCGTGACGATATTCGAAGCGCCGCACATGTTTTTTTGTCCACTTCAAAACCCACGGCGGTCAATTGACCAAGATCGCGTACAGAACAGCTAGTCACACGTGGGCAGCGCTCAGAACTCATTACGCTTTCGCGCGAGCGGCTCAGAGGCCGGGCCGACTTCGCATCGGTAAACCTGGCGACTGCCGCTACCTGGATCTACCAGGTTCGTACCGCTCATCCCTTTGGATTCCACTGCAGGGTGATCACGTTAACGTTCAGCTCGTGCTTCTCAAAGTACTTCATCATGCTATCCAGGCTTGCCCATGTTCTCGGTTCATTGCGGAACGTATACAACGTGTGCAAGCCCTCTTTCCAAGACAGTTCGACGACGAAGAGATAGCCCCTATCCGTGCGCAAAACCGATGCGTGCTTGATAGCGTTGTTCTTCGCGGCATCCCGAAATTCCGCCTCAGTAATCTTGCTCAACCCACCCTCCAATGTGCTCAACTGGAGGATAGTAAAGCGATAGCTACCGATTCGGATGGTTCGATTCAATTTCTACCAACATTACCTGTATTGCACTGCATTAGAACATGAATTGCATTGCAAAACAACATATTTTGCAAGACGCAGCGGGAGACTACGATCTTTTCCTCTCACCCTGACCAGCGCCGATCGGTTGACCAGCAAATGACGTTACCAACTGTAACAGGATGTTGAAAATTTTCAACTCCTTCGTTGAACAAAAATTAGGGTCGGACAAAACGCGTGAAGAAAAAGGAAGAACTTGCAAGCCTAGCGGCCACGTTTGTGGCAACGGTCAAACATTTGCAGCAGGAGGCCGGCGTCAACGACTCGGAACTGTCGCGCGCGATCGATCTTGACCGGGGCACGCTCAGCCGCCTGTTGTCGGGTGAAACTATCGATCCGAGATTGAGCACGATTTCAGCAATCGCCCGGTTTTTCGCCGTTCCGATGTCGTCCCTCTTCGGCGAAGAGAGCAGGGGGTTCGTGCCTGTCTATGAGCAGCGGAGTCTGCGCGACGCGCGAAAAGTATCCGCGGCGCCGCGCCACGGTCAGCTGTGGATCAGGGTATCGAACGCAAATTCGAGTCGATTTGCGATTGCACTCGCCCCCAAGAGCCGCACCGAACCGCTTCCGCACAATGCCATCCTTGTCATCGGAGATTATGCCTCTCTTGATTCAGGCGATTTTGCATTTGTCGAAGTAGATGAACAAACTTACACCTTCGTCAAGTTGACGGATGGCGAAAAACTCATCGGTTACGACATAGAATCAACCTCAAAGCGCCGGCCCATATTGATAAATGAGCAAGCGATCATCGGAAAAGTTGTGGAAATCATAATGGGCGCTAGCTCCGAATGAAATTCACCTTATAGTCGTAATGATCGACACCATCACGCGACTTTATCCAGAGAACGATTCTGGAAAACAAGACAGAGAACGCCATTTCGTACAGCATCTTTATCGTGATTTGTGCAAGGACGATCTTGAGAAGCACAGTCAACGGCACAACACCGTAAAACAATAGTGTCCCAAATAGAACGCTATCGACGACTGCTCCGACTGCATTGGCCGCAAGAAAACGAAGAATCAGGGCGCGGCCTCTTAGTGCGATCTTCAGCCTAGATACGACCAGCGAATTAGATAACTCGCCTGCGAAGTAGCCGACAGCCGACGCGCCCAGCGCCCTCATCATTTGATGGGACACTCCGAGAACGCTACCGCCCAGCCATCCCGCCTTCTCGAGCGACAGAATAATCATAATAACCGGGATGTTCACTAAAAACGCACCCCATATCACATGGCGACTTACAACAAATCCATACGTCTCCGTTATGCAAGCCCCAAAGCAATACGTCAACGGAAAAACGACTAGCGCGGTCGGAAAGAGGACGCTGTACCCATGCAGGAACGGCAGGTTGATGGTGGTGATACTATCTCCAATTAAATTGGTAGTGACCAACATGACGCTGAAAAGTGCCGTAAGATAAATAATCCCGTAAGGGAAGTGCGGCACTCGCTCGGTGATGTTCTGGATATTGACGTCGTTAGCATTCACCGTAGCGAGCAATGCGACATCGTTGGCAGAGAATTTGCCAATCCAATCCGCCTCTAACAGTTCACCAACGGGTAGCTTCATCGAAATACCCGTATCATTCACGCGCACTCTCGCGACCGAAAATCGCTTTTCACCATCCTTCGGAAGAATCGCCTCTACCTGGCATCTCGGGATACTATTTGCCGTTACCATAATTGCGCCTGTTCAAAATCGATCCACCAAACAACCAATAGCACCACCGGCCTACCATGGAAAGCCGAACACTCACGTCACTTGGGCAGATTCTGATACGCCATCTTCAATATGATATCTCGATATTGCGGATACTTTCCCAGCAACTCGGACTGAGTAAGAATTCTATAATCAGCATCGTCAAATCCCGGCACAACAGTGCAACTGACCAAAGTGTAATCACCTGAATCGACCGACGCCCCAAAGATCCATCCTCCGCGCATAACTACAGAAAGTACCTCCCCATGTTCCACGTTCGGGCCGAGACGGACCGTCCGATATGCTCCCGTTTCATCGATGACGTGCATGGTAAGTGGGTCGCCAGCGTGGTAGTACCATATTTCATCGGATATCATCTGATGGAAGTGCGACCGGCTATCATGGGTCACCATGAAATAGATTCCGCTATAATTTTTCCTTTCAGCGCCGCTCGCCGTTTTTCGATAAATGTCAGAACCAAACGCGTATCTAAAATAGCCTCCTTCCGGATGAGGCTCCAGACCGAGTTTCCCCATCCAGAATTCCCTAGATTCGTGAGGTCTGCTGCGATTTGAATTTGACATAACGTTTCCCGCAGATATCATGAAAATTATTACAAAAATCGAAACGAAGGTGACTCTTGGAATCACCCCCTTCGGCCCTCTACACATAAATTTATTGTTTTTCGCAAACATACGATGTGGTTTTAGTTGAAATTTCTACTACATCGCGAGACCGCAGGTGCACGGGGAAATAGTACCGCTGCTGATCCTACACGATGATATCGACATCGATTTGAAATTCTTTACCGCTTTGCAATACGGAGGTTCCCGCGGCGAACAGATGTCAACAAATCGAAAGGTATATTCGAGACTCCAACAGAATTCTTTCGATTTGATTTAATTTGAACGCGCAGCGCGCCGGCGACCGAGCAACGTCCCTATAACCGTAACGGCGAGGCGATGGAACAGCGTGCGTCGCGGGCGCGCGCCGCAACCTCAGTCCGGCTCGATCTGCATCTGTTGCGCAGCTTGTTGACGTCGCTGGCGCTGCGGCTGGGTATTCGCCTGCTCGCCCAACTCATGCTCACGCAGCGTCTCGATGGCGCTTGACTTGTCCTGGTGGCGTGAGACGGCCGCTCGAGCGAGAATTGCGTCGGTCGTGAAAATCTGGAGATCCTCGACCGCCCGGGTGAGCCCGACATAGAAGCTCCGGTCGCCGAAGATCCTACGCACCGTCATCGCGACGTCTGACTGGCGCCGAGCATCTTCCGGATCACGCTCCATTTTGTGTGAAGGGATATGCAGCATGGCTTGCTCGCGGGTCGCGCCTTGGCCTGCGTGAACCGTCACCGCGTACGCGTGATCCCAATGACGCTGCGCGTCGAGATCCCAAGGAATTTCCTTGCCATCCGCGAGCCGCAGGACCGCCTGGTTCTCGTTGACAGAAACGACGGTCGCCTCGTGGCCATTCTTGACGAGCTCGTCGCCGCGGGTGAAGCGGATGACGTCACGCGCGGCGAGATTCCTCGTTTCCGAGAGATACACCTCCACCCGGTTGTACTTCTTCGGTTCCCATTCCATTAGAGACCCGTCGGACTTCCGCAGAACGACGATACCCTCGTCGGGTCGAGTGCCCACAACGCGCATGTATTCGCCGCGGGAGGCGAGTATTTTCTGATAGTCACGACCAAACCGGACGGTCATATCCTTGCTGTAGTACTGCGCCTCCTTCTGCTTGGCCCGGGTCATATCGCCGTCGGACCGGAAGATGGTGTGTGCCGAGTCGTTGACATCGAGATCGCCACGCTCCTGCAGCTCCGCCCGAACCGCATTGTTGATTTCGACGCGGTCCTCGTTAAACGGGGTGATGATGATCGTCTGATTTCTTCGTGGTCCCCGGTCGACGTACTGGCGCGCCAACAGGTCGATCAGGTCTCGCGGATCCTCGTGTTCCGTCACGCGCCCAGCTCGCTCGAGAAAGTCGAAGGCGCGAGCGTTACGTGCGAGGTTCAGGTCGGTGAGGGGCTCATCCGGTGCAAGGTCGGCGGTGCCCACGGTGATCGCGACTGCCTGCTGCAACTCGGGATTCTTCTGGCGCTGGATCTGGGTCATCTGAGCGGTGGTCACGCCCTCGTCCTGCAGGATCTCAAACGGTTTGCCCGCCTCGATGGCCTGCAGCTGGAGGCGGTCGCCAAGGAGGATGACCTTCGCATCCGCTCGTTCCGCCATCTTAAATAGGCGAGCCATTTGCCGTTGGGCGAGGAACGATGACTCGTCGACGAGCCAGAGCTCGCGCTCTCGTGATAGGTCCGGCACATACTCGCGCAGGACCTTCAAATCATCCTGGCGCCGCTGCTCATGAATCTCGAACATCGTAACCGTATCGGCCTGGATACCGGAGTCGTTCTCGAGCTGCTTGGCAGCCTGCCCGGTTGCGGCCATCCCTCGTACAAGCCAACCCTGCTCGTGCGCGACCTGGACTGTTCCCTTGACCATCGTGGTTTTGCCCACGCCGGCGAGCCCCTGCACCGCGACGATCCGGTCTCTGCTCGTCAGCGCATGCTCGATCGCGCCTCGCTGGCCGGGGGTGTAGTCGAAGGTGGAATCGTTCCGCTCCGCACGCGCGGTGGCGATGGCCTGTTCGATTCTGGACCGGACTAATTCGGCAGGCGCGATCGCCGGCGTCGCATCTCGCTGCGCGAGCGCGTTCTCGACCGTCCAGCGCTCCGTGTTGAGCATCTTCTCGGTGGTAATGTTGCCGTCCGGAAGGTCGACGATCTTGCCTTGATGGACCAGCTTTTTGTAGGCATCGAGAATCTGATTCGGAGACGTTCGGCCGACCGCATGTTCGAGCGCGGTCTGGACGAGGTCATATTGGTTCAGCACGATTTCGCGCTCACCGAGGTGAGACGCAGCGAACCGTAGGGCTTCAATACCGGACAACTTGACGACCCGTGCATCCGTTCCCGCTTCCCGCGCCTCCCGAGCCTTCTGCTGGATGACGCTGTAGTCGAGGCCGACTGCTTGTGCGCGCTCACGCCATTGAACCGACAAGGCCTCATGGTCGACGCCGACCTTGCGTTCGCGGGTCGCGAGCACGGCACGCTCCTTCTCGGCGGCCGTGGCGTTTGCAGGATCGATTCCGTTGGCCCGCAGCCATCGATCGCGCGCTGCCGAGCGCTGGCTGAAGTGTTCGATCTGCTCTCGAGTGACGCCGACCAGTTCGAAATTCCCGTTCTCGTCGGGTGCCGTGATGGCATAGCCGCGCTTCTGCAACCCGCGCGCGAGCGAGGACGTGTAGATTGCCCCGATCACCTTCTGCTGCACGTACAACTCGTCATTGGTGAGCGATCGCCATTCGCCATCGGCGCGTTGGGTCGCGTTCATGACCAGGGCGTGGGTATGCGTATCGGGGTCGAGATCTCGGCTCGTGTTGTGTCGAAAGAGGGCGGCTACTACATTGCCGGTCGGCTCGACCAGCGTCTCGCCATCGACCGTTTTGCGGGCCTGCGCCACATACGCCTCGACGTACTCGAGCGCCTCCTTGACGGCTTCCTCGTGGGCGAGACGGACCTCGCGATCTTCGAAAACTTCGGCAGCGATACTGACGCTCTTCGGTGCCGAAAACGTCAAATCGATGCCGGGCCGATGCACGACCTCGGGCTCGCCATTCTCGTCCAGGACGACGCGACCGAGTTGCTGATCGCCGACCTGCCCAGACAGCAGCTTGAAAAACACGTTCCGATCGACTTGCCCGTTCAGACCGAGGGTGGCCGCCCCCTTGCCGAACCAGGCGGAATGTTCGAGTCCCTGATCGGTGGTGTAGTAGTTGTCTTTCGAAAAATAGTGGAGCGCCTGGCTGGCGCTGCCGACATTGTGCATGCTCATCATGGCGTGTCACCCCAACAGGTCACCGAGGCCGGCGCGGCCGGTGGGCCGTTCGCCGGCGCCTGGCTCGCGGGAAGCCGACGTATCGTGAACCTCGCCGGTGTCACCGTCCACGATTTCGCCAGTCGACAGCGAGATCACGTTGGACGGCTGTGCTACGGAACGAGAAGTGCTCGGCGCGGCCGGATCAACATCCGGGCCGGCAGAGGCGGGGTTGGTCGACGAGTACTCGGCGGTCGCAGTCGGAGCGTCCGAAGGATTGGGTGACGGGGAGCGGGACGGGTCCGTACCAGATTTCTCCGTCGGGCTGGGCGGGGGAGGCAGCACAGTGGATCGCCGCTCCGAGGCAGCCGGACCGTCAGCAGCAGCGCTTGCCGGTAGCCAGAGATCGTACGTTTGGCGCGGGACGAACGGCGTCACCGTTTGGGGATGGGGGACGTACTCGTACTTGACCCGGGCAACCGGATAGTCGCTCGGTGTGACCAGATAGCCCTGCATGTCGGGCAGGTGCAGAATTTCGGATGAGAGGACGAGATCACGGAGATTGCGTCGCGCAAAAACGCTCATGCCGTCGCGCCGCTCGTCGATGCCGAGATTCAGGCTTTCTTCCTTTTCGTCCAAATCGGCCTGTCCGATCGCGTTGGCCAACGCCTTGGCCGCATCACCATCTGTCACGCGAAGCAGGAGCTTGGTCTGGCATCCGGAGATGATCGTGCGCGCCAAGTGCTCGCCGTAGATCTGGAAGAGTTGGGAAAAGTCCTGGATGCCGAGCACGAAGCAACCGCCGTATTTCCGAATGTTGGTGACGGCGAGCTTCATGATCTCGAGCTTTTGCAGAGTGGGGAGCTCGTCGTAGAAGTACCAGAGACGTTCGCGATGAATCGGCTTGAGCGTCAACAGCGAGCGGATCGCGATATCGCACCAGAGGCTGATCAGCGGAAGCAGGGCGGTTTTCTGCTCCTCGTTGACGGTAATAAACAGCCAGGAATCGTCCTCTTCATCCTCATTCTGGATCCATTCTCGGATCGAAAATGGCTCGCCTTCGTCGTGCAGGTAACGAAAGCAATCGAGCTGGTTCTGCACGGTCATCTTGAGGCTCATGCCCGTACGCTCAGTGACTGGATCGACGTAGGTCGCCGCGGACTCGTTCGCTAGGATCGCGTGCAATTCCTCGAGATTGCTATGGGCGATAGCCTTGTACAGCGCTGCGTTGGTTCGTTTGTTGTCGCCGCCAAGCGCACGAATCGCCCCCTTGAAAACCATGCGCCCCGCAATCGCGAAGAATGGGTCCGCAACATTCGGCGGAATTGGGATGAGCCCCTCAGCCAGCCCGTCGTAATGGATCTCGCTTTGGATTTCGCGCCAGGCATTCCAGTTCGGGCTCCGCGCGTCGAGGGGATTCAGGATGACGTCCTTCCCTTCGCGGTAATACGCAGCGGTGAATTCACCTGATGGGTCATAGACGATCGCGCGTTTTTTGCGGGCGCGCACCTGATCCATCAGCGCAAAAAACTGCTGGGACTTGCCACTGCCTTGGGCACCAGAAAAGAGTGTGCCGAGCACTTCGGCCTTCTTCCGCATCGGCACGCCGGCGATGCGATAGGGGCTGGCGTCGTCTCGAGCCTCCAGTTCCTTGATGAGCTCCTTTGCTTTCACGAGCTTGGCACCGCGCACCTGCTTGTCGGTAAGTTTTCCGCGGCCGTACTCCATCCAAAACAGGACGGAAAGGAACGTGACGGCAATAGCCGTTAGAACAGCGTACAGGGCAGCATTGCGCGCATAGACGAAGAACTCGTCGGCCGCATCCTCGGTAAACGACAGCGCCGCACCGGGCGGCAGTGCCGTGTCGTCGTTGCCGAGATGGAACGAGACGTTCGGATTCGCCATCGGAACGACGGTGAGGATTTCCGCCTCAACGTGCTTGATCGTCAAATAGCGAGTTTCGGCCGACGTGACGAAATACAGGTATGCACCGCCGGCCAGCGCACCGACGAGAATTGCCGCGATGAAAACCGCCACAATCGCACTGGTGAGAAGCTTTGCCTGTTGCCACCAGAGGGCAGTTCCTCGCGAAAAGGTGGCGAGTCCGCTGGGTGAGCGTTGATCAGCCATTGAGCTCTCCCAGCAGTTTCTTGGTAGCGGCTTCGGCGCGATCCTGTGCCTGATGGAAGAACTGGATGTTTCTGTCGCTGATGATGCTGGTCAGGACTTCG
Organism: Burkholderia sp. HI2714; assembly: GCF_002223085.1. Lineage (NCBI taxonomy): Bacteria > Pseudomonadati > Pseudomonadota > Betaproteobacteria > Burkholderiales > Burkholderiaceae > Burkholderia > Burkholderia sp. HI2714. Next base: position 71,708 of record NZ_NKFM01000071.1, read on the forward strand.
CGGCTGAAGAACACCGCTTGAACCAGTTCGGACGGTAGCGATTGGACGGATTTGCCTGGGCCGCCATCGGACGGCGTGTGCCCACTCAGTTGTTGAATGAGCGCCTTGAGACGCTGGTCGATGAGCGAGACATTTTCGGTGACGACGCCGAGCGCAAGCTGCTTGCGAATGTAGTCGGACAGCGAGACACCGTTCTCCTGGGCCTTGCGCCGATAGAAGCGTTCCGACTCGGGATCGAGTTTGAAGGAGATGGGTTTGGACGCACCTTTTCCCGGCGTTTTGAGACGCGGCATGAAGACCTCGTAGCGAGAGATCCTTACCTTTTTGTGGCCGTGGTTAGTTGCGGATTGAGCTGCCGATACGCGCTTCCGTCGTGTGAAGATGTTAGCACATGGTCACGCTGTTTCGTCATACGGCTATGTGTTTTTCTGGGAACGGCGACAATCTTGCCGTTTCGCATTGTTTTCTCCATCAACATCCGCCTCGCGTCTTTAAAGCACTGATTTAATTATCGTTTTCTGTATATCTGGATCTTCATTGAATTTAGGTGTACTACCGTGACGCCAATGGTGTAATACGCATATAGCCGTTGTCACGCGAGCTTTCGATCGTAGGTCCAACGGTATTAAAGGGGTTTTACGGGCGTCATACCGGCATACGCTTTATCCAGCTTTGAGTTTCGGCGCTAGCTTAGCGATATTGCGCTTTTAGGCGTCGTACCGCTTAAAGGCTTGCGCAGCAAGGCTTTAAGCACCCGCAACGGAGTTGCGTGGTGTGTGACCGTCTGGTCGGGGGGTGGGGCTTGCCCCACGGGTCGCCCCCTGAACGGACGGTATCTGGATGGTGGTGCCCGGACGGGTCCGGGCACCACCGGTTTTTCAGCAGGCGTGGCGATCGGCATCGCAGCCAGCAAGAGCGAGGATTTCGTTCCGTTGAGGCGTTCGCCTGGGTGGAGCACCGCGAAAATTTTGCAGAAAAGTGAAGGTTGAGTCACCGACACGAAAGAGAGAAAAACGAGGCGAGCGTCGATCCGTTCCGCACAGGGAAAAAACGGAATAGGGAGGTCGAACGGAGGCAGGGAGCGGACAGGGGGAAATTCGGAGCGACGAGGGTGGTTATGCCACGCAGGTTTTCCACATATCCACGGGTCCGGACCGACGCAGCGATGCATCTACATCGCAAGAGCGTCGGCCGCGCGCCGTTTTCCACAACGGTGTTGGTTGTGGGGAACGGGAGAAGCGCGGGGACCGGTGGGTATGTGGGAAACCTGCCGGCGTGCGCTGATTTCGGTCGAGGATATATGGGGTTAGAAGCAGCAGCCAGAGAGAAAACGCTGTGAGGGAGCGCGGCGTTGCCCGAACCGGCGGTCGCGACGGAGGCGATCGCCGGGCGAAATCTGCGCAATGCGGGCATTGCGCACTGGATGGGTGGTCCGCGCGGGGCGACGGCTGCGCAAGGGCGCGGGCGACGCCCCGCGCGGCGACGGCCGGAAAAACGCGGAAGGGGGGCTCGGCGCGCGGTCGGTGAAGTCGGCGGCCGCGACGGTGGCGGCCGCCGTGCGTAAGCTGCGCAATGCGGGCATTGCGCACTGGATGGGTGGTCCGCGCCGGGCGGCGGCCGCGGAATGGCGCGGGCGACGCCCGGCGCGGCGACAGCATGAAAGTCGCGGGGCCGGGGGCTCGGCGAGCGGATTGGTCGGGCCGGCGGTCGCGACGGTGGCGGCCGCCGTGCTCGAGCTGCGCTATGCGAGCATTGCGCTCTGGCTAGGTGGTCCGCGCGGGGCGGTGGCCGCGGAATGGCGCGGGTGACGCCCCGCGCGGCGACAGCAGGAAAAATGCGGGGGCGCCGGATCAGCGCTCGGAGCGGTTGCGTCGGCGGCCGCGACGGTGCCGGCCGCTGCGCGCGAGTTGCGCAGCGGGCAATTGCGCCGCGACGGATGACGCGCGGGGCAGCGGTGCGACAGCGGGGTATCAGGCCTCAGTGCTTTACGTTGCGCGGCCGAATTCCGTTACACTTCGCGGCAAGGGGGAGGGGCAAGATGGAGTGATAGAGGCCATGACGGCAGATGCAGGGAAGACAGCGCGCAAGCCGCGATCGATCGAAGACGAGATCGCGAGGGCGGCGGCGAAGCTGAGAAAGCTGCAGGACCAACAGCGCGAGATGATCCGCAGGGATCGCGAGCGGAATCATAAGGCGGTGCTCGAGCTGCTGCGCGCGGAAGGGCTGGACGAGATCCCGGCGGAACAGTGGAAAGAGCGACTTGATGCGGTAAAAGTCGCACTCGCGAAACCGTGCGAGACCCCGGTGCCGGCGAAACCCGCCCAGGGCGTGCCGCCCGCCGCTGTCGCCGACGGCGCGTCGGTGTAATCGTTGGGGCAATCCGGCGCCGCACGAAGTGTGCGCGGAGCGGGATTGCCCCGATTCGTTTGCGCAGCGCGCAAACTGGCTAACGCATTGGTCGCGGGCTGGCGGGTGGTCGCGGCGTAGCGGCGAGCGCCCGCCAGCCCGCGACGCCGCGAAAATCCCGGCTCAGGCGTGCTCGTGTACGGGCGTCGTCACGGTCAACGTGAGGCCGAGCGCGCGCACAACACGCAGGATCGTCGCGAATTCCGGGTTGCCGTGCTCGTCCAGCGCTTTGTAGAGGCTTTCGCGGCCGACGCCCGCGTCGCGCGCAATCTGCGTCATGCCACGCGCACGCGCCACGGTGCCGATGGCTTCCTGAATGTCGGCGGAATCGCCGGTCTCGAACGAAATCCGCAGATATTCGGCCTGCGCCTCGGGCGTGTCGAGGTATTCGGCCGCATCGAACGGCGTTGTCTTGATACCCATGTCAATCTCCCAATTGCGCCGAAAGCGCGATAGCACGCTCAATGTCGCGCTGCTGCGTTGACTTGTCGCCACCGCATAGCAGGACGACGAGCGTTGAGCCTCGTTGGACAAAGTAGACGCGATAGCCGGGGCCGACGTGCACGCGCATTTCGCTCACTCCGGCACCCACCGGCTTCACGTCCCCATACTGGCCGCGCGCGAGCCGTTGAATCCGCTTGGCGATCTGCGCGCGCGCGATGTGATCGCGTAGGCCGCGCAACCATTTCGCGAAGTCGTCTGTCTGCTCGATTCTCATATCCTATATAGTATCCCATAGGATACACGATTTCAAGGTGCATTCTGGGTGCCGGCTGAACGCCCCGGCGACACGAAATGCGCCCGTCGAAGGGGGTACGGTTTTCACGCGACGCGCTCGACTTCTACAAGCTGCGACCCAAAAAGCGATTCCGCACGGCTCCAAGCCTCTTCGAAGCTGCTTGCGTCGATGATCTCGACGTCGAATCCTGTCTCTGTCTTGTAGGTGATCGCCCACTGTGCCTGCATGTCATTCTCCTTCGCGAACTCCGGCTAAATCGAATGCGGGTCGCGTCGATGACGCGTTATTGCGAAAACGCGCCGTCGAACGCGGCGCGTTGCGTGTCCGACAAGTGCGCCGCGTCGATCTGCGTCGCTCGTTTCACGATCATCAGCGCGTAGGGTTCGGCAAGAATCCGCGCTTCGCGGCACAGGATTGGATCACCGTCTACGCTCGGTTGGCGTGCGCGCCAAATGTTGATCGCGCGCTCGATCTGCTCGATATGCAAAACTGTTGTGCTGTTCATCGGTTTCGCTCCGTGGAGTGCGCCGTGTACACGGCGCACGCAGGTTAGTCGATACATTCGTCGAAGTGCCAGCGCGACTCCATTTCCTTGGCGGCACCGATCGCCTCCTGAAGCGTCTCGCGCGGATGGCCGGTGTTCGGCTCGCAATCGCCGCCACGATGAGACACTTCGAGGGCGGGGACATAGCCGTGCCGGGTCAGGCTCACGCTCGGGCGCGTTTCGTTCAATCCGTCCATGTCGCTGAGCCATTCTCCAAACCAGACGACCCGACCGCGTTCCTCGGCTTCGAAGCCGCCATCCCAATACGGAAGCAGAGTGGGCTCGTCCGCCAGCATCAGCGACATGTCGGACCCTTCGCGGCACGCGCGCACACCGCTCTCTCGGGCGCAGATAACGGCGTCGATCAAGTGCTGCTCCGCGTTCCACTGGTTTCCGGCAATCGCGGCGATGCCGTGCAGCGCAAGCGGTATGCGCGCTTCGAGGGCAAAATCGAAACTGTCGATGGGAGGGCGATCATTTTTCACAGCTCGCTCCGATCGGCGCGCCAGCTTCTGCGCGCCGGCAAGTGGGTCAATGGAAGATGCCGAGCGCTTCACGAACGACGCGTTGAGCGCTCGCGGCGCCGTAGCGCTCGCCGCGCGCGTACGCCTTTTCGTAGATCATGATCGCGACATTGATTTGCCACGCAGTCCAGTCGATCGTGGGCAGCGTAAATGCCAGTTCGCCATCGTCGCCATGATGTACCGCGATGGAGGACGCAGCACGTTCAGAACACGCAATTGCGAAGAAACCTTCGGTAATACCGTCGATCATCAGTTCGTCAGTCTCGTAGCTCATCGTGAATCTCCGGGTTATTGCCAAACCGGCGACCAAGCGCCGGACGTCAGGCGGAACAGGGTGATGCGTTGCACGCGACCGGCTACGTTCGTTTCGAGTCGCACGGCGCGCGCATCGTCATCGGGACGGGTCCAGCGGTGCAGGACACGAATCGGCGCGTCGAACGGGCATTCGAACCAATGCGCGGCCGTGGCACGCAGGCGATTTTTCGTGTGTCGAATGCCTGCCTGGCGGTGAGCCTCGGGGGGTGCGGGGGGAACGCCCGCGCGTGTGTGCGTGATTCGGTCGGGGGTGGTTGTGCTCACGATTTCGTCCTTTTGTGTCGGGTTGTGGATCTGCCATTGGGAGCCGCCTCGACGCGGGTTTAGCGCGGGCGGGCACGGGTGCAAGGGCGCGCCCGGAGGCCGCATGCGGAGCGCAGGCGTAGCCGAGCACCGAACGGGTGAGGACGTGGGCGGAGCGAAGCGCAGCCTTTACCCTTGCGCCCGTGCCCGCCCGCGCTATGCGTCGAAAAGGGGCGGCTCCCAATGGCAGATCCACGCGCTTAACCCGGCGCAAAAGGATGGAGCGCAGCCACGCGGTTTCCACGACCGGATCGCGCACACGGCGCGGGGCAGCCAGCCGCGCGCCCCCTCGGCCGGCGTAGCCGGCCGCTAGACCTGCTGTCCGCCCGCGCGCAGCGGGCGCGTATTCCACAAGCAAGCGACGCGCGCAGCGCCGGCACGGCGCGTAGACGTCAGGGATTGAAGCCCGTCAGGGGCGAGACACGCGCAGCGGGGCTCGACGCGCAGCGCGAAAGCCCGGCCCGGAGCGAAGCGGAGGGAGACGCCCCGGCAGCGAGTCAGGAAAGTGCCACCAGTGCATGCGCCACAGCGACGAGCGCATGCGCGGCATCGGAAAGGTGATCCTTTACGGGAGCGGCAGAGAATCGGAAAGTGAGAACTTTCGGGAGTGGATCATCATCACGGCGTCCGCCCCCCGACGGACTTCGGCCGGCACGCTGCGCCAGCGGGCGTAACGCACCCGCTGGCGTCGATCCGGTCAATCTCGCGGCGGCATGCCTTCGCCTTCCGCTACAGCGGCATCGTCGCGCACGTCGTCGGCCGACACGGCCAGAGCAGGGGCGGCGCCCTCCGCTTCATCGGCGCTCGCCTCGGCATCCGACGCCTTCGCCGGAACGTCCCACAGCTTCATCCGCACGGCTTCGGCCGTGACGAAATGCTCGGGCAACCAACCGCGCCCCGCGATCAGCCGTTCGGCCTCCGTCGCCGCGTCCCCCTTCTTGAGCTTCGCCACGCGCATCGCATCGGAAGGCGACACGGCCGCGCTCACGACGTCCACGATCCGATCCTTCGAAACGTGGTCGAAGTAGCCCGCCTTCGTCGGTTGCCACGCATCCGCGAGATTCAGCCCGAGCGCCGGGATCAGCGCGTTGATCGCGTGCGGCCGCTCATCCGGGCGCACGCTGTCCACGCTCGCCGCGACGTACTGCGCGAGGATCAGCAGCAGGCGCTCGTCGGTCTGCTCGATCAGCCAGCGCAGCAGCGCGTCGCTGTCGTTCGGGATTACGCCTCCCCAAACCCGGCGTTGCTCTCGGCGCATGGTGAACGCAAGGTCGTCGTCCAGTTCCGGCGCATGCTTCGTCAGGTTGTGGGAGTGGTCGCGGAACGTCACGTCCAGCGCGCTCCCCTCGGTACTGTGGCCGTACTCCCCCGCCAGCAGCCGGTGCACGAGCGCGGCGAGCGCGACGTGCGGCTGCTGCGCAAGCGCGGCGGCAACGGCCGCCGTGCGATGCGCGTTCAGGCGCAGCGTCAGCCGTTCGGAGTGCGGGCCCTTCGCGGGCTTCTCATTCGGCGCGGCGACGCGCGCCGGCTTATCTTCTGACGAGTCGTCGTCATCGTCGTCACCATTCTCGTCACTTTCGGTCGTCGCGGCTGCAACCGGCTCACGCGCAACGAGTCCGCGCTCGATCACGGGCTCGCCGTTCGCATCGAGCGAGAGAAGCGCGCCAGCCTGCGCCATGTCGTCGGGATGGTAGACGAGCAATGATCCCTCGATCTCGTCCTGACGCAGGCTCAATGCGCCTTCTTCCAGTTCCAGCCGCTCGGCGGCTTCGTCGTCCATGTCGTCGGCTTCCCACTGTGCCGCGATCTCGGCCAGCCGCTGATCGATCGCCGCCAGTTCTTTCGCCACCTCATCGGTGGGTTCCGTCCGACGCGGCAGCACCGGGCGAAATTGCGACCGCGTGGCATGGTCCCGTTCCGGCATGGCTTTCACCCATGCCCAGCCTTCGGCCAGCACCGACGCGCCGAGTGCTTCCAGTTGCTCGGTCGCGAGGCGCAGCATCAGCGCATGATCGCGATACCACGCATCCTCGGCTGCGGAGAACAGGTCGCGTCGCACGGCACCGCCAGCCGCTTCGAACGCCTCGACGCCGACGAATTTCGCGACGCGGTTGCTCACGAACGACTGTTCGTCGCGCACGAAGCGGCGGCGGATCGCGTGCGCGTCGCGGTTGTACGGCTCGGCGTCGAACCACGCGGCCTCTTGCTCGTCGTGACTGTCCGACAGCGCGAGCGCCTGCATTTGATCGAGCTTGATCTCGCCGGTGCGGAACAGGTCGACCAGCTTCGGAGACACGCGCGCGAGCTTGAGGCGGCGCTGCACGGTTTTCGGATGCACGCCGTACAGGTCCGCGATCTCCTCGATCGACCGACCGGATTCGACCAGAATCCGGTAAGCGTCGCACGCGTCGGCAGGGTGCATCGGCTCGCGCATTTCGTTCTCGGTTGCCGACAGCAGCACGGCGTCCTCGACCGGCACGACCCGGCAGCGCACCGGGTGGTCGGCGGGGATGTAGTCGTGTTCGAACAGGTAGATGAGCGCGAGGCGGCGGCGTTCGCCAGCGGCCGCGCCGAACGTCTGCGCCTTCCGCGCGCCGACCTTCATTGGATGGACGATGAGGTTCTGGAGCAGACCGACTTTCCAGATATTGAGGGCGAGTTCCTTGATGCCGGTGGGCGGCACGCGCCGCACGTTGTAGGGGGACGCGACGAGCCGTTTAAGCGGAATGTCGCGCAGCTCGTCTGCCGTTCGGTGAGCCTCGGGGGGTGCGGGGGGAACGCCCGCATCGTGGGCGAGGGCCGGGATCTCGGTGGTCACTGCGTTCATAAAAGCCTCCTTTACGTCGGGGTGGAAAAAGCTGCCATTCGGAGCCGCCTCGACGCATGGGGAGTGCGGACGCGCAGGCACTGCAAGGGCGCGAGCAAGGCCGCAGCGCCGCGGCCGTCAGGCCCGGCGACCGGGCGCCGCGCGCGGCAACGCGAACCCTTGCGGTGACGGCGGGCCGCACTATGCGTCGGGATGAGGCGGCCCGATGGCAGCTGATGCGCCGACGGGAGAGGCTGGAACGCGGGGACGGCTGCCGAGACCCGGACATCGTCGGCGCCGGGCCGCACGCGCGGCCCGAGCGCGAACTCCGCGCGGCTCGCCGCGCGGCTGACGGGGCGGCCAGCGCCGGGGCCGGACGCCGGTGGCGGCCGAGCCCCAGGAGCGGACAGCCCGTTTCTCTGGCGCGCGGGTGCGTGCGGCTTGCGTGCCTGGCGCAGCCGGGCGCGCAAGGTGCCGCGCGCCGGCTGGATATTGGGAACGGTGAAGATCCACCGCGGCCGGCTGGGGCGAGCAGTCCCCGCCCGCGCCGGCCGCTCGATGCGGGCGGGGTGGGCCGCCCCGTATCAGTGGAACATTTCGCGGTACGGAAACAGCCTTCCGTGTTCCAGTCGCCGGCCGGGCCTGCGGGGCCAGGCCGGCGGTGGAACATGGTCGAGCGACGAACGCGGCCGGCGCCAGGCGCGCGCCGGCGGCCGCGCGTCACTTCGAAGCGTTTCGACGCCCTTCAATAACGCCAGCGTCGTACGCCGCGGTCAATGCGGCACGGATACACCAGACGGCACAATCGTGGAAATCCAGCCGGTCGCTGTAACGCGTTTCGAGCGTGTCGATGTTCAGATGGATACGCGCGATCGCAAACAGCAACATTTCGAATTCGCCTTTGTTCATGGGTGTCTCTGGAAAGGCCGGCCCCCGGGCAAAGCCGCGGCCGGCGGGTGGATTTATCGCCGCGCGCACTGGCCGGCCTGGAACGCTTCCAGCATCGCGTAACGCAACGACGCCGGCAGGACTTCGATTTCCGTGTCGGAATCCCATACGTCCGAGATCTCGGGACCGAAGGCGTTTGCCGCGATCGCGGCCAAAATTGCATCAATCAAATATCGGGGCATGCTGTTCTCCAGGTGTGCCGGCCGCGGCGCGCGGCCGGCGCTCGTGTGGTCAAGAGAGCTGCACTGCGCCGCAGTTCTCGGCCAGGCAGAAGGCGAAATACCAATTTCGGTACAGCTCGGCGAACAGGTGATCGCAATCGGCGTCGATTGCTCCAAGGAACCGGCTGAAATCGTCGGCCAGCTTTGCGGAAGTCCGAGTGCCGATCGTTCCCGATGTGATCGAGAAATCGATCAGTTCCTTGAACGGGCCGTCCTTTGCCGCGATGGCGCCGTTCGTATGGCAGATTCGCGCGGCGCCGATCGAGATCGCCGGGTAATCGGCGATCTCGGCCAGGCGCTCGCGGAAGATGTCGTGCATGACGTAGGTGCCGGCGCTGAATTCGAACGAATTCCGGTACCGATAGATTCGCGCCATGTCCAGGTCGCTGGCGCGGTGCGGGAACCGCACCGCGGCGTCGAGGCGGACGCAAAACACGTCGACAGGGTCGCCGTTTTCGTTCGTGCGGGGATGGTCGAGCTGCTCGAGACCGGAATAGGCTGAAACGATCAGTCGCATGATGAATATCCTCTGTTCGGGTCTTAGGCCGCGGCCAAAGCGGTGCCGGCGACGGGCGCCGTCAGGCGCGCCTTGGCGGCCGCAAAGTAGGTCGCGTCCAGTTCGATGCCGATATACCGGCGCCCGAGCTCGCGGGCGGCAACGCACGTCGAGCCGGAGCCGGCGAACGGATCCAGTACGACGTCGCCGGGCTGCGTAAAAGCGGAAATGAGTGTGCGCAGCGCGGCGACCGGCTTTTCGGTCGGATGGTGGCGATTGCCGCTGTACGGAAACGGCATGACGTCGGCGATCGGCGCCGCCGGCGCCGCGGGCCGCCCCTTGGCGAGCAGGTAGGCCGATTCGTGCTGGTACTTCACCAGGCCGGCCTTGGACGCGTAGGACTTCGTGAAGACGAAGTGGCCGGCCACGCGAAAGCCGGCGGCCTTCCAGGCGTCGAAAAACAGGTCAACCTTGTTCCAGCCGTAGAACGAAATGCACACGGCATCGCGTTTCAGGACGCGGAACATTTCGGCGAACGCCGGCGCCAGCCAGTCGCCGTTGACGTCGTTCGCGATCGAGCGGCCGCTGCGATCGCGGAAATTCACGAGGTAAGGCGGGTCCGTCACGATGCAGTCGACGGATTCGGGGGCGAGTTTGGGCATGGCGACCAGGCAGTCGCCGTTGTACAAATAGCTCACGGTCAGCTCCTCAGAGTTGAGATAGGGGCAGCCGGAGCACAGCCAGAACGATCTGGCTCGCAAACCGTGCTACCCGGAGCTGGCGAGCGCCCGCAGGGGAATGGCGGGCAAGGGGACCGTGGAATACCGGAGTGCGCGAAGCGCGCGAGGATATGCCGCGAAAGCCCCTTGCAGGAGCGGGGCGCCGTGCGACATTCGTCGCGCACGGCGCAGCGGTCCGTCCGCCAGGACACGGCGGGCGAACGTGGGCTCCGGGTTGAAAGGTCGACGGCTGTGGAATGCCGACGGAAGGGGATGGACCTGCAGGACGTAGCGGACCGACGGTGCGGCGTCCCGGTCATGAGCGACGCGGCGATCTCCGATCGCGCGGCGCGATCGCGATTCCGTCAGCGCGGCCGCGAGAGCGGCCGCCGCGCAAACTTGCCCGTACGACGGCCGAGCAGGTTGAGGTACGGCAGCGTCAGAACAGCGCCAGTTGCTGCGCCTCGAGGCGCACATCTCGACGCTGCACGTCGACGTCGCTCGCGAGCAGCTCGATCGATGCACCGTCGGGATCTCCGACGCTCGCGTCGAGTCGAATGTCCGCACGTCGCGTGGCGTCGGCCGCACAGATACGCTCGAATTCTGCACGCGTAGCGGCCAAAAGGGCACGCGTGGCATGCTCGGGCAGCACGCAGTCGGCCGACGCGTACTGGCCGTCAAAGAAACGTGTTACGCCATACCGTTCTCCGCCGCCGTGCCTCGGCCGGTATACGACCAGAGCGATACGATCGGCGTCGCGCAGGCCGTTGGACCAGCCCGCTGGCCCGCAAGGCGCTAGACCACATTCAGCGGCGATCGCCGCGCCGCGCGCAATCAGATCGGCGTGCGCTCGGTCGATGACGCGATGCAGATTAGGCATCTTCAGGAAAAGCTGATTCATTGGGGCGTCCTGGTCGTGCTCGGGGCAGCCGAACCACGACGGCTGGCTGCCCGCAAAATGTGAGATCGCGCACCATCCATCATCACCATGTGCGCGACGATCGGCAGCTCATCGGGAACTGTCGGGACGCTCCCGCCACGCCTGCACCTCGTGAACCGCCACGAGCTCGAACAGGGTCTCGCCGTCAGGCTCGACACCAAGGTTCCCCCGAATGACGCGCAATGCATCTGCGTCGCTCAAGGCGGCCAAGGCCGTCAGAAGCTGTTCGCGGCCGGCCCTGGCCGCTCGAGCCCACTCGGCTCCATCCTCGTCGTTCCAATCCGGCACGGTGCGCAGCTGAAGGCCATACGCGCGGGCGGCTTCAATTGCGGCAGTTGCGATCGCTGTCATGTTTCGCTCCTCGTGGATTCTGGTCAGTGGACATCGCGCCGTACAAACAGACGCGCGGCCGTGGCCGAACGGGGAAAGCCATGCACGTCGGACGTCTCGGCAAGCATTGCGGCGATATCCATCTGCACGTTAGATCCCGAGCGAACGCTGCCCGCCCGATGCACGCCGATCACCTCGAGCAGCTGCAGGTTGCCTGCGCGATATCCATCGACCGTCATCGAGGCGCGCACATCCGGCGCCAGCCGATCGCCGTAGCGCGACGCGAGCCGCGCGAGTGCACGCTCAACCGCGCGATCGCTGAACTGTCGCGAGAGCGCGATCCGATCTGCAGCGAGACGAACCGTCTGCCGCCCGCTGGACGTCAACATGAAGTGTTCGACCCGCTCAACCCTGCCGCCGTCGGCCAAACGCGTGGCCTGCAGCGGCATCACAAGGCGCGCAACCTGCACGTCTCGGGGGCCGTCGGTCCAGTCGATTGTCAGCTGCGTGCCGTGTTCGTTCTTCGCGACGCGCACCGCGAACGACGTCGCGGGGAAGCCTTCACGCAACACGGTCTGCACCAACTGCGCGGTCTCGACAAGCGTCAGCACGTCGGCCAGCACCGCGGGCGCGGTGGCGGAATCCCGGCTGCCCCGCGCGCGGGCGGACTCGGAAATTTGGGTACGGCGATCTGCAATCTGATGGATCATGTTGAACCTCGAATGATGGTGTACCGGACAACGTGAGGCGAGGGCGCCGGCGGCGGCCGCCGGCGCGTTAGAGTTAGGCCTTCAGCTTGCGCATCTCTTCTGCGAGCACCCACATGGCGCGATTCAGGCGGAGATCCTGATCGATGCCGGCCACACCGCGTGTCGACATCCGGCGGCCAGTGGCCGAGCGACCACGCAGTCCGCCCTTGATCACGTTCTCCTGCACGCGCTGGAACGTGGTCCAGAGGTCGGGGCGGTTGTCTTCGGTACGACGCGCGCGAAGCAGCTGATCCTCGGTGATCGGCGCGGGCGCTTCGGTCACGTCGTACCGGAGCGCCAGCACCGACCGCGCAAACACCTGTTGCTCCCCTTCATCGAGCTGCACGGCTTCCATCTCGCTCTTGCATTCACGGATCAGGTCGAACCCGTCGAGCACCTCGTGCGCGCCGTCGACGACGTGGTCGACGACGTCGCCCTTGTGCGGCACGCGGATGTCGTGCGTCGTGTCGCCGAATACGAGACCGTTCTGGCAGACGAATCGGAAGTAGCCGGCCAGCATCTGGTAGCTGCTCGACCCATCGTGGCTGTTGAGGAGGATGATTTCCGGGGTTTCCGGCGACGCGACCTGCGACGCGTGACGGAGCCGGAGCATGTGCTTCGTATGCTCGCGCTTCGCGTCTACGCGCACGCGGGTCTGGCAAACCATGAAGGGCTGGAACCCTTCAGCGCGCAGCTTCGTGAGGAGCTCAATGGTCGGGATGTACGTGTAGCGGTCCGACCGCGAGTCGTGCTTGTCGGCGGCGAAGATCGACGGCGCGACCTCACGAATCTGCTCATCGGCGAGCGGCGTGTTCGAGCGACGGATCGGGGCGTTGCTGCCAAACTTTGTTGCGAGTTTCATGGTTCTCTCCGTTTAAGATTCAGCTTCGATGCGAGTCAATCAGGAATTCGTCGGTAATTACGCTGAACATCTAAGGATTACTATTTAATTATTAAGCCGAGTCGATTTCATCGTGACCTCCGTTCGAGAGTGGTTTGCATTGCTGGCCGCCCGGGCCCCAAGATTCGGCGCTCCCCTCGTAGGGGTTCGGGCCGGTGACGGCTTGACTTCGGCAGACCCGCTGCCGCCAGTCCCCTGAGTTCGTCGTCCCACGACTAGAGGAGCCTGCCGGCGGGCGTGTTCAAGGGCGGTCGCAAAGCCGCATGCGGAGCGCAGCCCGAAGGGCGAGCACCGAACGGGTGCCGCGGCCGGCGAAGCGCACCCTTGAATGCGAACGACGATGGGCTACGGTCGCGTTTGGGGCGACGAGCTTAGGGGACTGGCGGCATGCGCAAAGTTTAGACAGCACCGGCTCGCCGCGCGGCGAGCGCCATTTTTTGCGGCCCTGGCCGCAAGACTGGACAAGCTTGTGCCGCGTGTCGCGGTCGTTCGCGACACGCGGTTGCGCTATGCTTCGGTGTGATCGTGTGAAATCTGAGACGAGTCGATGCTCATTCGAGAACAGGGAAACCTCATCAAGGTGCTGCGCGTCGAGCCTCCCAAGCAACCGCGTGCAAGGGGACGTCGGCGCGAACACGTGCTCGGCACGTTTCGCGCCGACGAGCCTGCACCGCATGAGCTGCTCGCCGTACTAACTCCCGACGAACGCGAAGCACTCGCGAGCTGGCTCTCGGTCTACCGGGAAGGCCAGGCACGCACGGAAGTGCGTGCGATGCTGGCCTCGGCGCCCGCGCAACTGGAATCGCTCGTCAGTGCACTCGAAGTCGCGGCCGACACCATGTCGGCCGACGAGGCGGACCGTGTGTGGGCGCAGCTGCAGGCGATCGCACGGACGCTGAAGGGTCCGGCCATCCGCGGCCGCGCGCAGTGCGCCGGCCGCCGGCGCCGCTTCCCGGACAGCAAGATTTCTTCGCCAAAGGCGAAGAGCTCAAGCAGCTGGCCGAACAATAGTGTAGTGGTCTAATGAATCCGGACACTGATTTAGGCAAGAGTGGTCGCCATGAAGAGGTGTCAGATGAGCAAGCAACGACGTACGTTTTCCCCGGAGTTCAAACAGCAACCCGCCTGTCTGGTGCTCGATCAGGGTTATAGTCATATGGAAGCAAGCCGCTCGGTCGGCGTCGGCGAGACGGTGCTGCGCCGCCGGGTGAAGCAGCTTCAGATGGAGCGCCAGGGCGTCACGCCGCTGGGCAAGGCAATCACGCCGGATCAACAGCGTATACAGGAACTCGAGGCGCGTATCGAACGCCTCGAGCGTGAGAAGGCCATTTGAAAAAATGGCTACCGCGCTCTTGATGTCGGAAGGCATCGAACGTACGAAGTAATTGATCAGATTGGCGCAAGCGAATCGGTCGAGCTGATCTGCGCGGTATTCGACGTGTCGCGGTCTTGTCTGTATGCACACCGAGGGCGAGCCCGACGCGTTGATGCCGAGCGCATGGCACTGCGTAGCCGGGTATCAGAGCGTTCTTACACGTTTGATGACCGAGGTGTGTCGTTTATCGATCGCTTACATTCGAACCTAACCACTCTTTTGTACCAGCGCGTCAGATTGACGTTGGTGCATTGGCGCTTCAGGGAAAGTCAAGCATTGACTGGAGTTCCCGCAACTCACCTCTTCTTGCCAATTGACTGACTTTAGCTGCAAAGGGTGCATGCCGCGGTGCCGCCTGAGCAATCTTTTCCGCCCAGTCAAGCAAATCGGATATCGCGCCCAGTTCGATCAGCACGCGTGCTTCGTCGAGCAATACCGCGGCGGGTGGTTCGAGACACGGTGGATCTTGCGATGCCGGCTGCGCCGATCGATGTTCACGTTGTATCTTCAGCAGCGTAGCGATTGCGTTACGCAAATCGGCAAGACTGATTGGCTTGAGAAGCTGAGCGTCGAAACATTCACTCGCATCCGGCCGTGCTGCCTGGCTGAACGGCACAGCGGAAACGAGAACGACTGGGACATGTGGATGGCAGCTTCGTGCAGCGGCCAACACGTCATGCCCGGATGCCTCTGGCATGAGTCGATCGGTTAGGATGAGTGCCGGAATCGGGCAATCCTTCGCGATCAGTCTCCGGACCGCTGACGCGCCATTATCGTAGGCTTCAACCTCGAACCCGAGGCTGAGCAAATCTCCGCGCAACAACTCTCGGATCTCGGCTGTATCTTCGGCCAAAAGGACGAGTTTTCCACCTCCGTCTATGAGCGGGAGCGCATCGGCCGATTCATGCATGCGCAGACTGTCGACTCCCGCTTCGTCCACCTCATCGACCGTAAGCGCGATGACAACCTTCGTTCCGATTCCTGGGGTACTGTCGAATGTCAAGGTCGCCCCCATCCGGTCGGTCCATAGCTTGACAATAGAAAGCCCCAGGCCGATACCTGGCCGATGGTTGTGTTCCCCTACGCGCACGAACGGCTCGAAAACGCGCTCGTGATCGACGACAGCAATGCCACACCCGCTGTCGGATATGGAGAAGCGCAGATTCCAGCGCCGCTGCGTGCTGTCGACAGGATCCGCGCTGACGGTCAACCGGATACTGCCGTGGTTCGTGAACTTGGCTGCATTGTCCAGAAGGTTGCCAAGCACCTGGTGCATACGCTGTTCATCAAGTTCGATGACTGGCGGTAGATCTCCGACGACGTTTAGAGAAAACTCGTTAGCGCTGCGATTCGCGAGTGCATCGCCATGCTGTGAGACGGCGTCCAGTAGAGCGTAGGTGTATACAGGTTGGGGTGACAGCGTGTCCGCTTCGCGCCCCCTAGCATAGTCGATCAGGTCGTTGACCATACCGAGCATGTGGTTGGCGCTGCGGCGGATGACTCGACCGCGTTCCGCATCCTCGCGACCATCCGCTTGGATGAGATCGGCGAAGCCGATAATCGATGTGAGCGGCGTCCTGAGGTCGTGGCTGATTCGGGCGAGGAAGTCGCTCTTTGCCCGTATCGCACCGTCGGCCTGCTCAAGTGCGCTACGAAGCTCGCGGGTACGTGTAGCGACCGCATTCTCGAGTCGCTCCTGAGTGGCCTCGCGTTCAGCCCAAAGCAGCCGCTGCACTTGTCGTTGCTCAAGCAGTAACTGACGCGACCTGCCGCCGACGATCATCGATAGCAAAACCAGCACGCCGATACTGTCCCAGATCTGTGCGGTGCCTGCGCTAAAACTGGTGGAAATGAATCCGGATAGCACACCGAGGCGAATGAAGAGCGTCGCACAGTCGGGAAGAAACGCTATCAGAATAAGGCGCGCGTTCGCCACCTTGCGCCGGTACGCATGAGCCACGGATGCTATCCACACCAGATTGCAGAGGAGTGTGCCCTGGATGGCGACCGCTGCGCTTGTGCGATAGTCCCCGAACGCGGTCCAGGCGGCGGCGGCGACAAGCGCCGCAATCATGATCTTGTAAGACCAGCGCCATGCACCGAATTTATCGAGTCCAATGAACGAATACAGCAGCGCCGAGAACAGAGCGACACTGATGTTGCCCGCGATGCTCGGCAGGCGCACGAGCCAGTCGCCACCCTGATGAAGAAGCAGCGCGTAAAGATAGCCTTCGAAGGCTAATTCGTAGATGACTTCGGACACCACGGTTGCCGTCAGTATCACGAAGACACGGTCGCGCCACACAGCTGCGAGCACTGCCGAGAAGACGGCCATCGCGAGCATGGCGCCTGTCAGCAGCATATGCGCGGTGATGCTGCGCTGGGCTTCCACGTGGAAGTTCCTCGGGTGCCAGAGATGCAAGGTCAGCGTCAACGATGAACGGCTTCGCACGCGGATCAGATACCGCATTTGCTGGCCAGGTGTCAGCGTGACCGGAAACGCGGTACTGACGGTTTCGAGCGGCCGGTTCGCGATCGGCGCTCCAATTCCGGAACGGTAGCGCACCTTGGCCGCATTACCATCTTGATCGACCACGTAGAAAGCGACGTCTTCGAGACGTACTGGATCGACCGAGATCCATCGCGTGGTAGTTTGCGCGCCTTGATTTGCGAGTGTGCCTGCAATCCAGATGGTCGACGACGTGAAACCTCGTGATAGCGTGCGCGCGGTCGCACGCTGCCAGCCGTCGCTGTGCAAGACGGCGTCAGCTGCGAGGTTTGCCGTGCGATCGTCGAACAGCATGACGTCGTTCGCCAGCGATCGGTACCCGGGACCTGATGCGACGTCGATTGCCTGCGGCCATCGAAGGTCAGCCGAAAACGCGGTCAATGCGAAAAACATCAGCAACCACGCCAGTGCCAGCTGGCTCCCCGCATGCGTGCGTCGGCCGATCATGGATTGGTCAGCGCTTCATTCGCGTGGCTGCCCGCGCGGCGAAGCATACTCGGGGAGACGCCAAAACGTGTCTTGAACGCGGTCGCGAAGTTCGCACCGTTCGTATAGCCGACTCTACGCGCGATGGTCACGATGTCGCTGTTGCTCTCGAGCAGCAGACGCCTCGACTCGTTGAGTCGTTCTTCTCGAATGTAGTCGAATATTGTGAGCCCGATGCAACGTTTGAGCGCTTGCGATAGCCGACGTGGTGAAGTACCGGTCCGAGCGGCAAGTGCTTCGACGTCGGGTTCGTCGGCGAAGTTGGCGAGCACGATGGCCTTAACTTGACGGAAGAGCGCGAGGTCGATATTCGTAGCATCCTGATTAAGCGGCTGGACGCCTGCTGTCGGTTCCGATTCGGTCGCAATGCCATTCAATCTCAAGTGCATGGCAACGCGCAGCTTTACCTCGTCGAAATGGAACGGCTTGGTGATGTAGTCGATCGCACCGGCCTCGAGGCCGGCAACGCGTTCCTCGGGTTGGCTTGATGCGGTCAGGAAAATCAACGGTACGTCTGAAGTGGTCGGATCCGCTTTCAGTCTGCGGCACGCAGTGAGCCCGTCGCAACCCGGCATCTTGATGTCCATCAGAATCAGGTCCGGCCGGACGGCACGTGCCTTGTTCACCCCGTCTAGGCCGTCGCTCGCCATGAATACGCGAAAGTCCTGTTGTCGGAGGAATTCGGCGAGCAGGCTACGATCGTCGAGGTGGTCATCGACAACAAGGACGCGGGTCATAAATCAGCTGCTCGATGTGCTGCGTGCGGAGAGATCGGACGGATGCATATTGTGTTGCCGATAATAATGATCATTCGTTGTGCCGCAATGTCACCATCGCGTCGGCGGAGCAATGTACCGCAGGGAGGATATCTCGGAAGCCAGCAGCCGTCGGCGGCGGGCGAAAATAATATCCGGCACCAAACAAAACAGACCGATTCGCAAAGTATTGCACTGCGTCATACATCGAATTGCTTTATCCGTGACTCGTTTGGGGAAGCGCCGAATCGTTTTCGGTACGCCGTCGAGAAATTCTGCCGGGTTCCATATCCCACTGCCTCGGCGATCGTCTGGATGTCGATAGTCGTTTGTGTAAGCAGGCTTGTCGCATATTGCATGCGCGCTTCGAACAGGAACTGCGAGACCGTCATGCCGGTGCATCGTTTGAAGACCAGGTTCAACCGCAAAGTATTCGTGCTCAACGTACGCGCGAGAGACGGAACGGGAGATGCCTCGTGAAGACGGGCAAGTAGATGGTAGCGGGCATCTCGAAACAAGCGCGTATCCAGCGTATCGCCCGGACACGCGGCAGTGTTTTTGCCGCATGCGTAACGACCTGCACGCGCATGGATGCTGAGGCGCAGGTGAACCTCCTTCAGATCGAAGGGTTTGGACACGTAGTCGATGGCACCTAACCGTAGCCCTTGTACGCGCTCGGCGGGTTGGCCGGCCGCCGTCAGGAAGCAAATCGGGATCGCGCGCGTATCTGGAACAGATCGTAAAAGGCGTGTGGTAGTCAGGCCGTCGCATACCGGCATGCCTACATCCATCAGGATCAGGTCGGGAATAATGGCCAGCGCCTTGCGAAAGCCGTCCTGGCCGTCGCATGCGACAAAAATGCGGCAACCGATGCCGCCGAAGTACTCCGCCAGCAGCAGTCGATCGTCAGGATTATCGTCAATGATCAGGATCCGCATTCCGGAAATGTCACTGGAGCGTGATCGTTCAATTGCTTGTGGCATGTAAATTTCGCAATCGATTGGCGAGAGAGTCCGATGGCTTTATCTACCCGGAGCGCCGGACTGTTTACGGGCGAGATTTCTCTTCTTCCGGGTTAACGGCAACATCCGCCGCTAACTTGAGCTCGCAGTTGATGGTCGGCTCCTTGGAGCACCGAGTGCGACCCCAGTTCGCCCTGGATCTCGGCATCCCGTCGCCAGCCCTGTTCTCGGACGAAGATTTTATCGAGCCCGGCAAACCTTAGCGACAGTCTTTCAAAGGCCTGACCCCCACTTGCATATTCCTCCGCGGTATCGTCCGCTCCAACGATGTGGCGACTACTCCACATCCCGCAACCGAATCGATACTGCATACGCCGCTTGCGTCGCAAGTCGATGGCGAGTCGGCGAGCGGCCAATCACCGACGGGGAAGCTATGCGAATAGCGCATCGAAAAATGGAGAGAATTTCGACAATGAAAAATGAGAGGTCAACGATCCTCTGTACGCGGGTTTTAGGTGTGGGGCTGTTGACCAGTGCGGCATTGGCCGGCTGCGGCGGGGATGCTTCTCCGAATGTGCAGGCTTCAGCATTCCCGACCTGCAGCAGTACCGCTCACGTTCCGAGCGTCGACGGATATCCGGTATACAGGGTACAGCCAGGGAATGTCGACAAATGCTCAATAGCTGCGCATTACGATGCCGGCTATGCAATCGTGGCCGACGGCGATGTCGACATCTGGGGACCGACCGACGATATGCCGGTCTTCAAGGTCGATAGCGGCGTCGCCGCAATGGAGCCAAGCGGCACAGATGGCATCATCAGCACGGTACCGGTAGCTTCATCGATCCCTGTCGCCACGAAGAGCGAGCAGTCGTCGGGCTTCATCCTGGCGAAATCCGCCGTCGACGGCGCGCCGGTAGAGTGCCAGATACAGGACGGCACCACGGACGGGAACGGCATCGATCGCTGCCTGGACCCGGTTCGGGCGAGCCAGGCGCGGCAGCGTCTGACAAAATCCGCAGTGCAGTCGGCTATGGTGCGCGCGACGGTGGACTCTCCGGCGGGCATCGCCGGCAATGCCAATCCCGACCCTTCCGCATGGACCCTGCTCGGCAACAGCTCGCAGGAAGTCAGCCTAGAGTCGTACACAGACAATTGGTGGCAGTCCGACCAAAAAGCCGGCAGCGCGAAACTCCAGTTTTCGTTGTATCGCCTGAATTCAAGCACGCAGAACGACTATTACCTCGTGAAGGCGAACTGGGAAACGACGCCGCAACCACGCATCAATAAGACGCATCCGACGCGCAAGGATGCGTGCGTAAAGGGCGACTACTGCGGTTATTACAACAACCTCCATGATATGGCATTTTCCTTGTCGGTCATCAGGGGCGGTGTGGTGATCCCGGGGAATGTCGATAATTACATGCCCAAAACCGTCGAGAGAAACACCACGGTGACGCAAAAAATGGGCGGATCTCTTTCTTTTGGAGACAAGGGTATAACTGCGTCGGTAAGCGGCGAAATTGCGACTTCGTATACTTATTCTGCACAAAATCTGATTTCGTCTTCCGAACATGGCATCGCGGAATTTATTTCTTCCCATGCGACATCGGCCAGTGATATCTGGAAAACCGATCCCACTACCGTCGGCACGGCCGGGACGGTTGCCTGGGTATTGTTCAGCGTGCCCGAGGGAGATCCCGCCGTCGAAGAGAGCGTGCAGATCAAGGTTTCGAAATTCGAAGGCAACTTCGGTCTGAGGGCCGACAATGACCTGATATCGAGAACTTATCTGTACGACTACAAGCTGGCCAAGCCTTACACCGTCAGCTATTCCACTCCGGCATTCGGTGTAAAGGTTCTGAACGACGACGGCACGACCCGACCAGTCCCTGCCGGACGTAATAACGCGATACGCCTGAAGGCGGGGGAATCCACGGAGCTGCAGATTTCCGCGGGCGATTACTCCACGCCGATCAGGCTGGCTTGGCAAGTCACCAATTTGCCTGACTGGCTGGTGGCGTCGGTCGAGAAAGGCAGCGTCAACAGCGGCAATGGACGTGTCACCGTCACGGTGCGGCCGAACGCGACACCGGGCGTGCTCGGCTACGTGATGATCAATACGAGTCCGCGTGCGGCCGCGGCGTCGATGCGCAACCAGGATATCGCCGTACCGATTCAGGTCGTCCAGTAACAGGCGGGGACATCGATCGTTCGCATTTGCCGAACGCATTCGCAGGCGAAATATTTCCGGGATTGGCTCGATCATTACGAATATTGACCGAGCTATCTGAACACGTGTCCAGTTTATTAATAATGAACCGGTCGCGCGGCAAAATATCACTGAATAAAAATGTCGTTCTCCAATTTGGAGTTCGAATTCATTGTTAAAAAATGGAGTAGATATCGTGAAATCGTTATCAATGAAAGTGACGGCATTCTCGCTTGTCGTGTTTCTGGCATCGTGCGGTGGCGACGATACAGCGTCGCCCCAACCCAAGCCCCAGCCGCAAGCCGCTACCACCGTGATGGTTTATATGCTCGGCTCCGATCTTGAGAGTGGTGGTGGAAACGACGAGGCGGGTCGAAATGCTACGAAGAACCTCGAAGAGATGTTGAAGGCAACCCTGCCGCCCAATGCCAATATCGTGATCGAAACCGGTGGTGCGAATGTCGTCAACGACCCCACCCGCCTCGTGCCGAACTGGATCAATGTAAAGCGCCATGTCATTGCCAACGGTAAGCTTCAGCAGGTCGCGGATCTGGGCAAGGTCGATATGGGGGCGCCGTCAACCCTGTCCGACTTCATTGCATGGACGAAAAGCAAGTACCCGGCCGGCAATTACAAGCTGCTGTTGTGGGATCACGGGGGCGGCTGGACGGGATATGGTGGCGATGAGAATTTCAACAAGTCGCAGATGACATTGCCGAATTTGTCGAAGGCGATTGCGGACGGCGAGAAAGCGGCGAATATTCGCTTTGATCTGATCGGCTTCGACGCATGCCTGATGGCGACGGTTGAAGTCGCGAGCGCGCTGAGCCCATATGCCGACTATCTCTTGGCGTCGCAGGAACTCGAACCCGGCAGCGGCTGGAACTGGACTACTGTCGTGGCCTCCGCGACGCAAGACGCACGTACGTTTGGGAAGTCGGTTGCCGATTCGTACATCGAGAAACAGGACGGCGAGCGGGAATTCAGTACGCTCTCGTTGATCGATCTGAGCAAGATCGCTAACGTTCAGACTACCCTCGAATCATGGACGGGAACCGTGCTCTCGGCGATTTCCGGTTCGGATGACAGTTGGGCCCGGGTCGCCTGGATGCGGGCGACCTCACTGGGCTTTGGCGGCAATGGTAGCGGCACCGACAGTAACCCGTCCCTCGATCTGGTCGATCTGAAACAATTCTCCCGGAACATCGCGGACAAGGTTCAGGGTTCCGTTGCGCTGGCCAATGCGATCAGTCAGGCGGTGGTATATAGCAACACCAGTGCGAATTACAGCAACGCGTCTGGCCTGTCGGTCTACTTTCCGTCTCGATCGTTCATATCTGGCGCAACACAGTCACAGTATCAGGCGATCGATTTTTCGCCGAAGTACCGCGATTTCACAAGCAAATATATTGCCGCCATCGCGTCCAAGCCGCATATCAGCGATATCAATGCAGTCGTCAGGGGAGGGGCGATTACCGGGAGCGTCTCCAGTGACGCCGGGATTCTTTCTCTCGATAATCTTCTTTTTTCCAATGTCGGAACGGATGGTACGGCCACACTGGTAGGCAGCAGCCCCCTGCGCGAGATAAGTGGATTCAGCGCATCGCAGTCGTTCAATGTGCCGCTGTCGGGCGACTGGCCCACGCTCGATGGCTACCCGGTGATTCTCGGCTATCTCTATGCTGACGATAAGAATAAATACTGGGGTGTTCCCATCGAGCTGAACGGAGAGCTGACCTATCTCCTGTATCAGCTCAACGACGATCCTGCCGATGCGGCGCCGCAGTGGACTGCGGTGGGCACGACATCCTCGCTCTCGGATCGCGTACCCCGACTGATGCCGTTACCGGCCGCGGACGACAAGGTGCGCATCCTTGCCGTAAAGCTCGACACGACGACAGGGAGGGCAACCGATCTCGTTCCGGCGACGCCCGTGTTCAGCCTGGCGAATTTCGATCTCCAGTTGGCCCCGGTGCACGGAAGTTTGAGCCAGGCATTGATGGCGACCGATTCGACATGGAATGTCAAGCTTACGGACATTTATCCGCGCAACCCCTGAGCTGAAAAGTGTGGTGCGGCCCGCCGTAAGCCGAATGGTAGAGGCGGGCCACGTGCCTTAAGCGAATCCATGTATCCACCATTGATGTGTAGCAGGGTATTTCTGTGCCACGGCAGCTGGGGTGTCCAAACGCAAATAGCATTTGCTTTTGGACACGCAAAGTTTTTGTAACGGGTATCAGACTCCGAGACGGCCCCGCTTCACGTATCTGTCACGTCTCGCGTCGTTCCCATGGTGAATTGGTAGCGCGCAAATGGCGTTATTGACAAGTTTGATGGTGAATCATTCATTGTCTGAATCTTGGGTCCTGTAATGTGCACTGGTGAATAGGTGCTACGCATGATGAACATTCTGTACACCAACTTCCACGGCGATTACGGCGGCGGCCAGGACACCTATGTCCGCGATCTCGCCGTCGCGATGAGCCGCCATCACCGCGTGACCGTGGCGTCGCCAGAAGGCAGCCGCCTGTCGCGACTGCTGAAGGACAGTCCCGACGTGGCGATCTTCGACATGGAATTCAAGCCGCGCTGGAACCGGCTGTGCCGGGAGATTCTCAGGCTGCGCCAGCGGATCGCCGCCGAGCGCTTCGACGTGATCCACGTGAACGGGTCCGCCGATCACCGGCAGGTGATGCTGGCGCTGCTCGGCTGCCGGTATCGGCCGGCGGTCGTGCTGACCAAGCACAACACCTATCGCGCCGACAGCTTGGGCAACCTGCTGCGTGCCCGGCTGGCCACCGACCACACGATCGCGGTCAGCGACTACGTCGCCAGCATGCTCGCGCTGCGCTCGCCGTACGGCAACGTCACGGTCGTCAAGCACGGCGTGCGCCGGCCCGCTGCCGAACGACTCGCGGCCGACGAAATCCGCCGCCGCAAGATCGCGCTGTTCGGCGCGTCCGGCGCGGATGCGATCGTGCTGGGCAGCAGCGCCGGCACAGCGCCCGAAAAAGGCTGGATGGACCTGATCGCCGCGCTCGGCCGCCTGCCCGAAGCCGAGCGCGAGCGGTTTCGCGTGCTGCTGGTCGGCGCGGAGCCGTCCGGCGAGCAGCGCGCGCAACTCGCGCGGCACGGCATGGCGTCGCGCACCGCGTTCACCGGGCGCCTCGACGATGTGCGGGCGCCGTTCTCGATCATCGACGTGTCGTTCGTGCTGTCGTACCACGAGAGCCTGTCGTATGCGTGCCGCGAAGCGATGTCGCTCGGCTGCCCCGCGATCGTGACGCGCGTGGGCGGGCTGCCCGAGAACGTCGAACCGGGCGTGGACGGCTGGGTCGTCCCGCCGCGCGAGCCCGCGGCGATCGAAGCGATCCTGCGCGCGATCGTGCAGGAACCCGGCTGCGTCCGTGCGATGGGGCGCAGCGCGCGGCTGAAAGGCAAGCGCGAATTCTCGTTTGACGCGTTCGTCGACGCGACCTTGTCCGTTTATCACGAATCGATTCGGCACAACCCCTACCGCTGGGTGACTTCATTGATATCTACAAAATGGCAGTGAATAAGTACCGGGACCTGCACCACAAGGAGCCGCTGGCCTACTGGAATGCCGCACCGATCACCGCGCGGTGGGCCGCCACTGCCGATTTTACTGAGGTCGGAGACTTCAAGACCATGCGGATTTTCCGCGAGGCTGCGTAATCCCGCCTTCCTGCGATCCGCCGATGCTTGCGCTCACCCCACGTTATCCGATCCTGACGTATCACCAGATCCGCCAACTACCGCCGACGACCGACCGGCTGCGCAGCCTGAGCGTCGCGCCCGACGCATTCCGCCGCCAGATGGCGCTGTTCAAGCGGCTCGGCTACCGTGGCCTGAGCGTGCGCGAACTACAGCCATACCTGCGCGGAGAGCAGCAGGGCAAGGTCTTCGGCATTTCGTTCGACGACGGCTTTCGCAACGTGCTCACGCATGCGATGCCCGTGCTCGACGCGCTCGGGTTCACCGCGACCTGCTACTTCGTCGCCGGCCGGTTCGGCGGCGCGAACGACTGGGATGCTGGCGCGCCGACCAAGCGCTCACCGCTGATGACCTGTGAGGACATGCTCGCGTGGCGCGATCACGGCCATGAAATCGGCTCGCATACGCTCGATCACGTTGCGCTGTCGTATGTGCCGACACCTGTCTCGGCATTTCAATTGACCGAATCGAAGCGGCAACTCGAAATGCTGAGCGGCCAATGCGTCGAATCGTTCTGCTATCCGTACGGCGATCTCGATGCGCGCGTGCGCGATGAGGTCATCGCTGCCGGTTACGGCAACGCGACGACGACCCGGCGCGGATGCGCCGGTGCGAACGACGATCCGTTTTTGTTGCCGCGGATTCCGGTCGCGGGCGGGGTCGGGGCTACGAGGCTGTGGTTCAAGTGTGTGCGGGTATCGCTAGGTCAGGGCGCAATGTTTCTGTCGCGTCGAGAAGTGTAGTGGTCAACTCATTCCGGACACTGCGTTAAGTTTTTCTTCCGCGACAGCCGGTGCCAGTCCGTCATTGAACTGATGCGGCCGTATCCAGTTGTACCGGTGCATCAGGTAATGACTGATGTCCCGATGTGCTTCCTGCGCCGTCAGGTATCCCAAGGCGGTGCGAACATACCAGGGCCCCGAATTTACGAGCCGGGCGCTTGACCAGTGGGCGTATGCGAACGGCGTCACGCTGAAGTTGATTCAGGCGGGCAAGCCAACGCAGAATGCGTACATCGAATCGTTCAACGGCAAGTTCCGCGACGAATGCCTTAACGAGCACTGGTTCACGACACTCGCGCACGCTCGGGCTGTCATCGCGGCATGGCGTCAGGACTACAACGAGCAAAGGCCGCACAGCGCACTGAACTACCCTGCGCCGTCAGAGTTTGCGGCGAAACATCGGGCAACCGCGGATGCTCCTGCCGCTTTCCAGGAGTTGGTTTAAATGACCCTAGCCCACAAAACTGTCCCATTTGGAAGTTGAAGATTCCGGCATGACGTTGTCATCGAGACCAGGAGGTCATGCCGTGAAGAAGAGCAAGTTCACCGAAGAGCAGATCGCATATGCGTTGAAGCAGGCCGAGCTGGGCACGCCTGTCGCGGAGGTCTGCCGCAAGATGGGGATCAGCGACGCGACGTTTTACAACTGGCGGACGAAGTACGGCGGGCTATCGCCCTCAGAGCTGCGCCGGCTGAAGCAGCTTGAGGAAGAGAACGCGAAGCTCAAGCGGCTCGTGGCCGATCTGTCGCTGGACAAGGCCATGCTGCAGGATGTGCTGTCAAAAATGTATGGTCCGCCCCGGCTTTGCAAGGCGAGCGTTGTCAATCCGACGCATGTCAGTTTGCGTAAATGTATCCGGCCTCTCGCGAGTCGAACGCTTTTGGCGTTCAGGCCATGATGAGATCTGCGCGTACCGTTCCTAATAAGTTGGCTCGGGCTTCCTAGCTGTGAAGCTTCAATAGGTTGTATCGATGGTTCATCCGGACTGAGTCTGGGAGACTGGAAGTCGCCAAACACCCAACCTTCCAGGAACCCAGCCGGATGAACACCCATAAGAATGCCCGACTCACTTTCGCACGTCGACTTGAGATGGTTCAGGAGATCACCGAATCCGGTTCGAGCGTGTCGCAAGCGGCGGCCGATCACGGCGTGACAGCACCGACTGTGCGCAAATGGCTTGGACGCTACCTAGCCGGCGGTGCGGTTGCGCTGGCTGACGCTTCTTCTCGACCGGCTCGCTCTCCACGCGCCATCGCCCCGTCGACGGCCTTACTGATCGTGGAATTGCGCCAGCAGCGCTTGCTGCAACGTCAGATCGCTCGACAGGTGGGAGTGTCGGCCTCGACCGTCAGTCGGGTGCTGGTGCGTGCCGGACTGTCTCGGTTGAGCGACCTGCAACCGCGTGAACCGGTTCAGCGCTACGAGCACGAGGCGCCGGGCGATTTGCTGCACATCGACATCAAGAAGCTTGGCCGTATCGCGCGTCCTGGCCATCGTGTCACCGGCAATCGGCGCGATACAGTGGACGGCGTTGGCTGGGAGTACCTGTTCGTCGCAGTGGACGATCACGCCCGGATTGCCTACACGGCAATGCATCCAGACGAGACGAAACGCAGTGCCGTGCAGTTCCTGCGCGATGCAGTGGCTTGGTACGCCGGACTCGGCGTGCGTGTGCATCGCTTGCTAACCGACAACGGTTCGGCGTTTCGCTCACACGAGTTTGCGCGAGCCTGTCAGGAACTGGGTATCCGGCACAAATTTACGCGGGCGTATCGTCCGCAGACCAACGGCAAGGCCGAACGCTTCATCCAGTCAGCGTTACGCGAATGGGCCTACGCATGGACATACCAGAGCTCGGCCCATCGCATCGAAGCCTTGGCGAGTTGGCAGCACCACTACAACTGGCATCGTGCCCATAGCGCCATCGGCGGCGTTGCGCCGATGGCCAGACTTCCCGCGTCGAGAAACAACCTCTTGACGCTTCACACCTAGCCCGCTTTTTTGACCAAGGCTTACAGCACGCCAGTCAACTGTTGCGTCATCTCGATTCCACGTCCCTGCAAACTTGAGGTCGGTTCGGTTCTAAAAGCGAGGATCCATTTTTTCGTACAGGGCCCCCGGACGCGTGAGCACAACCCACGCGACGCGAGCAAGTTTGTTCGCCAGCGCTATCACGACCTTGTTGTGATGCATCCTGCTCTCGAGCGTATCGATCCATCGCCCGAGCCGATCTCTTGAGCGATCCAGATGCATCAGACAGGACTGAGCGCCCAATACAAGTAGGCGGCGCAGGTACGTGTTGCCGCGTTTGCTGATGCCCAAGAGCGTTGGCTTGCCGCCGGTCGTATGCTGACGCGGAACGAGGCCGATCCACGCAGCCAAGTCACGTCCGCTGCGGAACTGCTTGCCGTTTCCAACGGCTGCGCACAGAGCGCTTGCCCCAAGCGGGCCAATTCCCGGAATCGTCGTGAGGCGCTGTACAACGTCATCGTGCTTGGCGGAGGCTTCGATCTGACTGGAAAGTGCGATGACGCGCTCATCGATACGCAGGAAGTCAGACCACAGATCCGTTAGCAGCTGTCGCATACTCGGCGTCAGATCGTTGGAATCGTCCGCGAGAATGCGAATCGCATCGCGTCGGAACATGCCGATGCCGGTGTGGATTTCGCATCGTTCGCTCAACGACGACCGACGAAGTGACATCTTTCCTTCGCAAACGGTGACAACTTTCCTTTGGTCTACGAGTTTCGCGAGCGCGGCCCTCTCTAGGGGATTGACAGCTCCCACCGCGGCGATCGAAAAGCGGTGCGGTCATCGTTGCGGCGCCCTGTGTTTCTGGCGCGGGCGAGGACATGCCGGTGGGCGGATTCATTGGGGGTAATCCCCCCGCAGAACCGGCGGGATCAGAAGTAGAATTTTCTCGTTGAGGGAGTTCTACAGAATGAAGAAGTCGAGATTCACGGACAGCCAGATCATGGATGCGCTCAAGCGCGTGGAGGCGGG